>JAPKZJ010000114.1 GCA_026393855.1 Candidatus Aminicenantes bacterium | reverse complement strand
AAAACAACCCCACACCGGCCGGCCCGAGGCCGCCGGTGCGGAGCTGTCTGCTGGCCTTAAAAAAGATTCAGCCTGATTCCCACCGTGGCCGTGAAACCGGTCAAGTCGATCCGGGCTTGGCGGGCGTTGGCCACCGTTGTCCCTTGGGGAACGTCCGTTTGGAAGACGACCTGCGGATAGGTCGTGCTGCCGGAGCTCCAGTCGTAGTAGAAGAACGAATAGTCGCTCCCCCCTTCCGTGAAGCTCCAGAAATCGCCGGCACCCGTTTCGGTCCAATCGCCTTGGAACCCCGAGACGCGGACCCAGCGGCCGGTGATATTCAAAGTGGCCGCCAGTGCGGGCGTGAGCGACCATTCCAGCCCCAGGCCGGCGTGGGCTCCCAGGCCCCATTTCGAGCCTTGGAAGTGGAAGTCGTCCGTCCCGGTGTAGCCGAGAAGCGAAATCCGATAGCTGGAGGTCCAGTCGAGCCGGGTCAGGTAAGCCCCGCCGCCTGCGCTCAAATCGATTTTGATCTTGCCGCCCACGGGGAGGAAGAGATGGAGGCTGGCGGTGACGGGGATAACCGCGAGCTTCGGCGTCAGCGTTTCGGTCACTTGCACGGCGTCGATACCGTATTCGACGACGCTCTCTTTCCCGTGCATCTCGTATCCTGCGCCAAGCCCAATGGCCAGCCTTGGCGACAAATGGAACAGCAGCTCACCGCCGGCCGTCCAGCCCAGGCGCTGAAAGGAGTGCTCCCCGGTCAGCCCGTCGTATTCGGCGGCATAATAATCCATCAGCCCCTGTAGGCCCCGGCTTAGGTCGCCTCCCGATGCGAATCCCGCCCCGCCCCGCAGGGCCAATGAGAGGGTCTGCGGAAAAGCGACCGCCGCCAGCAGGCACACCCCCCCCCCTATGATCAGGAGCCTCTTCATGCGGTTCTCTCGCGGCGTCGGTCAGGCGTCAATATAGCCGGATCTTGACTCCGAGTCCGAATTGGAAGAACGACGGATTGATCTCGATCTGGGAGATCAGGCCGTTCTCGATGACATAGTCGGCCGAGTCCTGATCGAAGTCCATGTTGATCGTGCCGAAGAAATACCCGTCGTAGTTGCCCAGCCCGAAGCTCCAATCCAGGATCTGCTTAGGGCAGAGGAAGTAGCGGGCCTCGAGCGACAGGCCGATCGCGGGAGAGAACCAGAAAGTGAGCCCGGCTCCGAAGTCGGCGCCGATTTTCGTCCAAGACTGATCGATGCTGACCGGGATCTGGAGGGCATCCACATACTGGTACAACCCAATCTCGGTCACGCCGTAGGCGATCGCCGAATCCAGCTTGATCTTGTTCATGTACAAAGTGGGGCCGGCCTGGACATAGCCCTGGAGATTGCCTTGACCGAAGCGGGCGATCAGGTTGAAGCTGATCGGCATGCTCTGGATGAAGTTGTCCGTGCCGACGTAGTCGAAGGTGTAGGTAAAGTTCCGGCCGTCGTTCCAGCGCCAGTAAAAGCTGGCCGCCGCGGTCGTGTCGATGGCCGCCTTGAGGTAACCGAAATTGACGCCCACGCCGATGTTGGGGTGGAAGTAATAGGCCAGGCCGCCGCCGAAGAACATGCCGCCCTTGGAGGTGGCGTCGATGGTCGTGCTCTCCTGAACGCTGGTCAGCGCGTAGCTGCTCCAGCTGTCGCCGTAGTTGGTCGCTCCCTTGACGTTGGTCAGCCCGTAGCCGCCGAACAGGTTGAGCTCGAATCGGGTCAGATTCTGGGCGACGCCGGCCGTGGCGAGGGCCAGGACGAGCAGCGTAAGGATCCCTACTTTCTTCATGGGCATCTCCTCCTGAGAACATGGAATTCCCCGCGGCGTATGACGAAATGGATAAGCTCCTCGTCAATCTCCGCGGCTGGGTGAATCATAATCCGGGAGAATCCCGGGGTCAAGCGAAATCAGCCGGTTCGGAAGCGAGCCGCCGCCTCCTCCGGGGAGACCGGGTTGATGTGGATGCCCGTCCCCCACTCGAACCCGGCAGTCGTGACCAGGATGGGCAGGAAGTCCAGATGCCAATGGAAGAAAGGCGTTTCCCGGCCGGCGCCCGGCTTCCCCATCGGTGCTTGGTAGAGGACCAGATTGTAGGCCGGATTTTGGAACAGGCGCCGGGCCAGTCCCAGAACCCGCCGCAGGCTTTCGGCCAGATCCATGAGGTCCCCATCCGGAAGATCGGCGAATGATCCGGCGTGGGCGAGCGGAACGAGGCGCACTTCGTAGGGGAAGCATGATCCAAACGGGGCCAGGGCCGCGAAGGCCCGGTTCCAATGGATCACTCGGCGGCCGTCATCGATTTCGGCCGCGAGAAGCCGGCACAGGAGGCAGTCGCCGTGCCGGGCGGCCCAGTCCGCAAACATGGCCGCCTCCTCCGCCAGGCGGGGCGGAAGAATCGGCAAAGCCGCGATCTGGGTGTGGGGATGACGACGCGAAGCGCCGGCCTCGCGGCCGCGATTTTTGAATACTTGAACGTATGGGTGGCCGCCCTCGGCCTCGAGGGCCCGGACTCGGCCGCGGATCATCCGCCAGGCCGCGGCGGCGTCTTCGTCGGGAAGATCGATCAGCTCGAGATCGTGGTGCGGCGTCTCGATCACGACTTCGTGAGCGCCGACGCCCGGTTGCCGCTCTCCGAACTCGATGGGGCCGCCGGCCGGGGCGGCTTCGGGGCCAACGGCCGGGTATTTGTTGGGGACTACCCGGACCCGCCAGCCGGGCCGGTCCGGCCCGCCGCCGGCCTCGCGCTCGGCTTGAATCTCGGGCGGGGTCTGATCCTCATGGCCGGGGCAGAACGGGCAATCGGCCGGCGAGTCCGCGGCCTCCGCAGGCTCCGAGCGGGGCGGAAAGCATCCGGGCCGCCGAGCCCGCTCGGGCGCGATCAAGACCCACCGTCCGCTGATCGGATCGCGGCGAAATTCGGCGGCGGAATCCATGGCCTTCCCGATCAGGCTGTCCGCCGGCTCGGCGATCCCGCCTCAGGCGTCACGGTTTTCCCTAAGATGGACGCGCAGCGTGAACGAGCCCATGGCCGGCAGCTGCAGCCGCCAGAGCGGAAGCAGGCAAAAGCCCTGGTGGATGATATCGTAGCCCTTCTCCGACTGGGATAGAGTCTGCAGGGGAAAGCACCACATATCGCGGGCCGGCTCGAAGGAGAAGCGGAGACGGCCGCCGGCCAGCGACGCTCCGCCTTCGTCGAAGGCGAACTCCTCCGGGATCTGGTAGAAGTTCCACTCCGAGCCGAATAAAAGATCGGCGTCCCTGTCGTCGAGGTTGGTGATTGTGCACAGGAAATGGAAGCCGCTGTCTTCCGGGCGAATTTCCTTTTGGACTGAGATCGGGACCTGTCTTTCGCCCGACCAGACGACCCCCTTCCGGCTCAGGAACAGCCGATCCTGGACGATCGACCAAGTGTAGGGCCGGTTGATGAAGTCGCCCTGTTCGGCGTAGGCGCCGCTCTGGAAGCCGTCGGTCGTGGTGTCGGGATGGAGAAAATGATCCAAGCCGCACCAGCGGGGATGCCAATCGTAGCGGAACATCCGCTCGGCCCCCGGAGGAAGCGCTTTCCCCATTTCGTGGATGCTCTTGCCCTCGCCGGGCTGACCCGGCTCGTGGCGCTGATGATACGCTTCGGGCCGGCGTGAAAGCACATCGGAGAGGTTCCGCCCTTGAGGAAAATAGTCGATCTCGGTCAGGGCGCCGCCGCGCGCCGGCTTGAGATGCAGCCCGAAGCGGCCGTCCCGGCGGGCCACGACGATCTGTCCGTCGGCGTCGGTATCGCCGGCCTGCCAGCCGGGCGGGGCGGGAGTCAGGGTTTCGGCTTGCAAGAGGTGGTAGTAAGCCGCCTCCCGCAGATGCGGCAGGTAGAGCCCTCCGAAGACGCCGTGCCAGTAGGGGTCGTTGCACTGGGCCTGGTAGAGCTCCCGCCGGGCCGCTTCGTCCCCCCCGGCAAACACGCCCCGCGAGACCGCCAGCATCCGCTTATGGAGGTGATCGGATTCCGGGTATTTAAGGAAGAACTCGCGGAAAAAGCCGCCGCGCAGGAAGCGGCGGGCCGGCCCGGATACGCCTTTTTTGAGGACTTCGAAAGTCCGGGCGTCGTCGGGCTCGAGAACCCATGCCATCATCTCCTCGTAGGAGCCCGGCGGGAGATAGACGCGTCCGCCGAGGGGGCCCGATTCCAGGGCCTCGGCGTAAGTCCGGGTCTCGATCCGGGGGGCCGATTCGAGGAAGCTGAAAAACCACTCCAGCCAGCCCTCGTCGTAGACCCAGGCCTTGGTCCCGGGCCACATGCCGAACTTCTCTCCGTCGTCTCCGAGGATGGCCAATCCACCCCGATTCCGAACCTCGTCGAGATAGACCGCGATCTCCTCGATCGGCCGGAACGGGATGAGATAGCGCAGCTTTTTGTCGATGGGAAACAGGCGCAGCGGCCGGCCTTCGTCCTCGGTGATGTAGATGCGGTGGATGTCCTCGATTCCGGCGTAGCGGAAGTGCTCTTCATCAAGCAAGGTGTATTCGATGCCTGCCAGGGCCAGGGTTTTGGCCAGATTCGGCTCCCAAACCCGCTCGGTCAGCCAGGCGCCGCGCGGGGGGGCCCCGAAGCTGTCCTCGAGGAACTCGTTCATCATCCGGAGCTGGCCCTGCCGGTCCACCTCGGGGATGATGGCCAGGATGGGCTCATAGAACCCCCCGCCCATCAGCTCGATCTGGCGCCGCTTGACGAGGCCGGAGACCAGGTCGAACGCGGCCCGCTCCTTGCTCTTCATGGCTTCCCAGAGGGGCCCCGAAAAATGCACCGTCATCCGGACCCGAGGATGCCTCTCGAGCAGCCGGAAGAAGGGCAGGTAGCAATCCCGGAAGGCGCGGTCGAAGACCGAGACGAAATTGCCGACGGGCTGATGATTGTGGACGGCGAGAAGCAGGGTCAGCGTTTCGCTCATGGCTTGGGGACTCCCGATTGGCGGTAGGCGTCTTCAAGATACAGGCGGAACAGCCGGCTAAAGGCTGGATGCGGCTCCTCCCCGAACCACCAGAACCAATCCGAGCCCTCGGCGACATAGATCGAAGGCGTCGGCCCGCAATCCAGGCGGGCGGCGGCCAGGGCTTTCCAGCCGTCGTCCTTGGCCGGCGACCCAACCCATTGGCCGAAATGGCCGAGCCAGGTGCCCGGGACGAGATCCAACGCCGCGGCGGGAAGCGAAGCAGCCGCCTGACCGAAGAAGATCGGGCTCAGGCAGGGCTCGGATGCGAGACGCTCATAGAAGGCGCGCAGGAAAGGCACACCGTTGTCGCGGTAGCCTCCCCAGGGGTTTTCGCCGTCGAGGGCCAGCGTCAGGACGGCGTCCTCCCCCACCCGGCGCGCCCGATCCGCCAGTCGGCGGACGAGGTCGGCGGCGGCATCCCGAGGGTTCCAGCCGCCGTAGGTAAAACCGATCAAATCGGAAAGCTCCCGGTCGCGGAAAAAAACCGTCAGGCCTTCGCAGTCGTACGGCCGCGTCAACGCGACCGGATCCGGTTCTCTCCCCAGGCTCTTCCAGAGGATATTTTCGTCCGTGACGGCATAGCGGAACCCGGCTTCCGCGGCCAGGCGGGCCGCGTCCCGGCTGATCGCCCCCTCGGACGGCCAGAGCCCGCGCGGCGTCCGGCCGAAGACGTCGGCGAAAAGATCCGCCCCCCGCCGCAACTGGTAGGAGGCATCCAGGGGATGGCGGAAGTCCAGGCCGGGAGGGCATTGCGACCCGGCTGAACGGGCGTCGCAGAGCATCGGCAGGATCGGGTGATAATAGGCCGAGGCGGTCAGCTCGACCCGGCCCGCCGCCTCAAGGTCCCGATAGACCGGAAGCACGCGCCGGCGGATCTCCGCCTGCCTTCCGAGCAGGGCATCGCGATCCGCCGGTAGAGGGTCGACGGGCGAGAAGATCTCGCGTAAGGCTAGGCCGGGCACGTCGTCTCCGCGGCTCCCGGCCGGCAGGAGCAGCCGAAGAAGCTCCCGCTCGGGCTCGGTCAGGTCCGAAGGGGCCTTCTCCAGGGCTGCCTGCCAAGGGTCTTCGGCCACGCCTTTTTCGTAATCATCCATCTGTTCCAGAAGGCAGGGCACGAAATTGTAAGTGGAGGGCCATCCTCCCTCTTGGGCCAGCCGGGCCATCTGCCAATAGTTCTTGCTGGTGTGAAAGTTGACCCAGGGCAGAACATAGGACCGGCCGCCCGGCTTTTTATAGATGGGCTGGTGGAAGTGCCAGAGAATCGCCAGGTGCATGTCAGATCCCTTCCTGGGCCAGGACGTAGGCCATGATCGCCTCGACGACGGCCCCCAGCTCGATCTCCCGAGGATGGACGGCCGCCAGGACGTCGTTGGCGGAGTGATGGTAGTCGAAGTAGCGCTGGCTGTCGGGGATGAAGCCCATGACGACCGTTCCGCGCTCCGCCAAGGGGCCGACATCGGAACCGCCCCCTCCCGGGCCGACCCATTGGATGCCGGAGGGCCGAAGAAGCGGCTCCCAGCCCTTCAGCTTTTCGAAGGCCGGGCCCGTCCCCAGGCCGAATCCTATGGGAAGCAAGCCGCCCCGATCGGATTCCATGGCCGCGAGGATCCGCTCCCCCTGGCGCCGGGGCGAAGCCGCATAGACCCGGCCCGCGCTGGCGCCGTACTCCTCGTTGGGATAGAGGACGATGCGCAGAGAGCGCTTTGGATGCAAGCCGAGCGCCTTCAACAAGCGCACAGCTTCGATGGCCTGGGCGCAGCCCGCGCCGTCGTCATGGGCGCCCTGCCCCAGGTCCCAGGCGTCCAGGTGCGCGCCGAGAATCACAACCTCTTCGGAGCGATCCGTCCCGTCCCATTGGCCGACGACGATCGGCGCCTCGGCCGGAGGATCGTTGCGGCAATCCAGCCGCAGCCGCAGGCGCCATCCGGAAGACTCGGCCAGGCGGGCGCTGAGCGCCTCGGCATCCAGTGTCGCTACCGCCGCGGCCGGGATCTTCGGCCAGGCCGGATCATAGCCGACCATCCCGCCGTGCGGTGCGCCGTCCAGCCTCGCCGTCACGGAGCGGACCAGGACGGCGACGGCGCCGCGCCGTGAGGCCTCGGAGGCGCCGCGGGTGCGATAGGCCGCCGCTTCGCCGTAGGCGGCGAAAGTTTCCATCGGGACGCGGCTCATCGGATGGCTGAAGAAGACGATCGTCCCCCGAACGCGGTCTCCAAGGGCCTCCAGCTCCTCAAAGGATCGGACTTCAACGAGGGGGGCTTCGAGCCCGCCGGCGGGGGTCGGGACGCTCAAGCCGAGCGCGGCGATGCGGAGGACCATGCGGCCGGAGGATCCGGGACGCGAGAGCACTGCCTCCGCGGTGCCGCCCCGGGTCCAACGCTCGACCGGAGCCGGCTCGGTCCATGTCCGCAGACCGAACGAACGCATTTCGTCCAGGCAGGCTCGAGCGGCTTCTTCGTATCCGGGTGAGCCCGCGAGACGGTGCGGCGCCCGGGCCAGAAGACGGGATAGGATGGCGATGGCGCCTTCGGATTTGAGCCCTTCGGCCCGGATCGATTCCGCGGCGGGGGCGTAGGCTTCGACGGGGAGGGGGCTCTGGGGCGAAAAGGCCGACAGCGCGGCGGCCAGGCCGGCCGGTAGGATAGCCGCCGCTGCCCGCGAGATCCGGATCAACGATGCAGGAAGCAACGCTCGCAGTCCGTTTCCCCCGGTTTGCGCGTCACGATCATGGCCAGACCCAGCTCGTCGGCCGTGTCGATGACGTCCTGATCCTTGACCGATCCCAGCGGGTAGATGAGGGCGGTGATGCCGCTCCGTCCGGCCAGCTCCACGACGTCCGGGAACGGCATGAAAGCATCGGAGGCCAGGACGCATCCCGACGGGCCATAGCCGCGCCGGGACAGCCGGATGGCGTCCTCGGCCGCGTCGATCCGGCTTCGTTGACCCGATCCGATGCCGTGGATCCTGTCCACCGTCGCCAGAACGATGGCGTTGGACCTGGTGAATGCAGCTACGTTCCAGGCCAGAATCGCCGCCTGGACCTCCGCGGCCGTCGGCGCGCGGCGGGAAACGACGTCGACCGAATCGGCCGAGACGATGCGGGAATCGAAGCGCTGTTGGATGAGAAGCCCGCCCGCGACCCGCTTGAACTCCAGGCCGTTGTCCGCGGCCGGCTCGCTGAGCGGGGCGCCCATACGAACGACGCGAAGCGGCTTGCGCATGGCCAGGATCTCCAGCGCCGCCGGGGCGAAGCTTGGAGCGTAGACGACCTCGATGTTGCGGGGGCTTTCGACGAGCAGACGAGCCAGGGGCTCGTCCACCTCGAAATTGAAGACGTCGACGGATCCGAAGTTCGAAAGCGGATCGGTCCCCCAGGCCTTCTCGAAGGCTTCGACCGGCGCGTCGGCCAAGGCCACCCCGCTGGGCATTTCGTGCTTGACCAGGACGGCGATCTTCCGGTCCGGATGGATCGAGGTCAGCTTGGCGGCCAGGCGCTGTCCCAAGTCCATGTCGCCGACGTTGATATACCCCAGCCCCTTGGAGCCCTCCTGCAGCACGGTCATAGTGGCCATGTTGGGGCCGGAGGCCTTCTCCTCGATGTAGAAGGCCGCCGGGTAGCCGGGGTTCTCGCCATAGCGCATGGACAGGCGTTTGAGGAAGCTCAGCTCGCCGAAGCAGAGGATCTCGGGGAAATCCTCCTGGACTTTGGTGAAATACTGTTTGCGGGCCGCCTTGTCGTTCGTCGGGTGGCTCATATCAGGTCCTTTCGTGGCGGTTGATGACGGCCAAACGGCGCTCCTCGAGGGCGTCGCGACGGGCGAAGACGCAGACCAGGGCGACGCGGAAATCCTCGATCCGTCCGGATGGGCGCAGCGCGGCATAGGCGGCTTCGGCGGTCTCCTCGGGGGTGGTGCTTTCGAGGACGATCTCGACCGGCTCGCCGGCAAAGGCGGCCAGGGGCTCCTTGTTCTCGCCGGCATATGTCGCCAGCATGGCGCCGCAGCCGGGCCGGTCGGCCAGGTCGTAAAAAGCCCGCACCGGATGACCATCCGAGCCCCTTTTGATGAGGCTCAAGGCGGACCGACCCGAAGACAGGACGCAGCCGGAGATGCGGGGCGTATAGATGGGGGCGTCGGGCTCAAATGACCAGGGGGCGAGCCCGGCGTCCAGAGCGGCCACGGCGCTTACGGAGGCGTCCGTGTCGATGTCGACGGTCTGCCGCCCGTTGCTGGCCGCGATGCCCCGGCCGAAGATGACGGCCGGGTAGACCAGAAGCTCCGGGTTGCCCTTCTTCAGGATCTCCGGATCGGTCGGCTTGGTCCAGACGGCGTTGCCCTCCAGCACGAGCATGCGGGCCTGGCTGGCCGGCGATCGGCCGGTAATGGCATAGAGGACGACATGGTGCTCGCCCGAGGCATCGCCCCCGATGATCAGGAGGCGGCCGGGATAGACCATGCGCGTCAGGGATTCCCAAGGCCCGTTCATTTCGGCTCCTTGTTCGATACGTTCGCGGCGCCAAACCCCGATTTCTATAAAATCGGGGTTATTAGCGCCGCTCAGTATGAACCCTATCCATACCCCGGGCTTGCGCCTGCCCTCATCCGCTTCGCGGCTGAGGATTGCAAAGCCCGGGGTATCGAGCGGGTTTATTCGGGCTATTAAATACCACAGCGTCCGATTGATGTCAAAATGGCTTTCGACTATGATGCAGGCGAACGCGAGGTGGACATGAATTCCCATCCCATCGGGCTGAAGGCCTATGAGAACGCCGAATTTCTCAATTCGCCGGAGGCCCGGACTCTGCGCATTTTAAGCGAATACATCGAACCCAAGTCCCGGCTCGACCGGTTGAAGGTCAACACCACGGTGCTCTTCCTCGGCTCGGCCCGGATCGATCCGGAGGACAAGCGGTCTCGCCTGCACCGCTACTACTGGGAGGCGGAGGAGCTGGCTTTCCGCATGGCCCGCTGGGCCATTCCGCTTCGCCCCAAGGGCAAGAACTTCGTCATCTGCACCGGAGCCGGCCCCGGCATCATGGAAGCCGCCAATCGCGGCGCGGCCCGGGCGGGCGGGAAGACCATCGGCATGAACATCGCTCTGCCGCAGGAGCAGGCTCCGAATCCGTATATCTCTCCCGAGCTGTCGTTCGCCTTCCACTATTTTTTCATGCGGAAGTTCTTTCTCATCTCCCAGGCCAAGGCCGTCATCGCCTTCCCCGGCGGCTACGGCACGCTGGACGAGTTCTTCGAAACGATGACCCTCATCCAGACGGGCAAGATCGACCGCCGGGAGGTCGTCGTGGTGCTCTATGGAGAGGACTACTGGCGCAAAGTGATCGATTTCAAAGCCCTGATCAAGGCCGGGACGATCGCTCCGGAGGATGTCGGGCTGTTCAAGATGTTCTCGGACCCGCAGAAGGCCTTTCTTTATCTGAAGCGCCGGCTGACCCGACTCTGCGGCTGCGAGGATGGGGATTGCGACCGCAACGCCTTCCGCTGATCCGCTTTACAGCCGGATGATCATCCTGAATTCGGCTTGGGGCTTGAACGGCTCGTTGCCCAGCTGCCGGAAATAGCCGCCGCCCGCGAGACCGGCGAAGACGTGCCGGTTGAGGGGATACTCGGCGGACAGCTCCGTATAATTATCGAGGTTGTGGAATCCGGAGGCCCGGGGACGCCATTGATAGTACCGAGTCTGGGTCTGGAGGCGGAGATCCAGGCCGGCCCATTGGCCTTCCGTGCCGATATCCAAGGAGTAGAATTCGATCATGTCCGTGCGCATGGCCTGTCCGCCGGCCGTCAGCCGGATGCCGAGGACGGGCGGTGTCGTGATCGAAGCGCTGCCCAGCCAACCCGACCGGACGCCCGACATGGCTCCCAGCGAACCGCGCAGGCCCCAGCCGGCGCCGCTCCAGCCGCCCGTCACTCGCAAGTCGCGGTAGAGAGCCGGAGTCGCCGCGTCGAACAAGCCCCAGGAGGCGGAGGCGCGCGTCCGGTCGAGGATATAGAGCTGGTCGAACGGATTCCGCCAGATCGAGGCCAGGACGGAGAACGTGGTCGAGTCGCCGTGCCAGGAGGCGCTGAAGCCGGCCCGGGCGACATCGCTGCGCTCGAGGTCGTAGCTGCCATAGGCCTCTAGCCAAACGGTCTGGTTCAGGGAGACACTCACGCCGGCCGGAATCTCCTTCTGCAGGAGGCCCAGGAAACGGCCCGCGTTCCAGCCCAGGCTGGCGCTGAATCCGGGCTTCTTGACCTTGATCTGGGCGGCCGTGAACAGATCCGAGCCGCTTTCCTTCCCGGTCCAGATATCGAACATCCGGCCGGCCGCGGCCCGGACCGAGAACCCGCCCCCTTCCCATCCGGCCGATCCGCCGTCCATCACCGGGATGCTGGCGTAGTCGAAATCGGGGAAGAATCGGCCCAGGGTCGTCTTGACGCCGGGTGCGATAAGCCCGTCGGTATCCAGGGCGACGGTCTGCAGGATGTGCCGGTTCTCGTACGGGCTTTCGAGCACCGAGTTGGGCGTGTGCTGGAAGTTGATCCAGTGATGGCTCCGATAGCGGAGGCTGATCTTATCGCCCAAGGCGGTCAACCGGAAGGCACCGGTCAGGCGCAGCGAATTGCCGATCGTCGACGCCGCGGACGATCCGGAATAGGCGTAGCGCAGCGAGAGAACGCCCTTCAGCCGGACGGCCGGCTCGGAAGCGGGCGCGGGTGCGGGCACGGGAGCGGTCTGGCCGGATCCGGGCCGCGGGGCCAGGGCCAAGGCGGCCCCTAGGATCCACGCGGCCAGGGAGCTCTTCACGACGGCCTCCGCCCGGAAATCTGCGCGCCGTTCGGGAAACCGCCGGGATGGCAATCCAGGCAGCGGCCGTTGCGATCGCCGGTGTGGCCCTTATGGCAGTCGTGGCAGGAATACTCGCGGTAGCTGCCGGGCGTCTTGTGGCAGGAGGCGCAGTCGAGCCCGGCCATCGAGCCGGTCTGGATGTTGAACCAGAAGGGGCTGTGGGCGTAGCTCCAGGTGTCCTGCAGATGGCACTCCTGGCAGTCCCGGCCGGCGCCGTAGGCGGCATGGGGAAACGGCGAGCTCCGGTAGGCGGCGTCATGGCAGACGGCGCAGGACGAGGGCCGGGGCGTGATCCGGAAGGTTTGCATGTCGCGATGGCAGTCGCCGCACTCCAGGGCCTTGTGGGCGCCCATCAAGGGCAAGCCCGTGCCGCTGTGGTTGAATCGGATGTTGGTCCAATCGCCGCCGCGGTGGCAGACCGAACAGTCCCGGTTTTGAGCCCCTTTGTGGAAATCGGTGTGACAGGAAGCGCAGGCCCGATTGGCGGACAGGAATTTTCGGCCGGGATGGCAGGCCAGGCAGGCCACACCCTGGTGGGTCGTGAACAGTCCCTTGGCCGGATGCTTGAACTTGACCTCGGCGAAAGGATGCCCGGGGGTGTGGCAGGTCACGCACGTCTTCTTCAGGCCGGGCTCGTGAGGCGGGGTATGGCAGGTCTTGCAGTCCGGCTTGGGCCCCTGTTTGCCGCCGTGGCAGGCGTCGCACTCGAGCTCGGCGTGCCGCCCTTCCAGCGGGAATCCCGTATCGGCATGGGCCTTGACCTCGTCCGAGACGGGCTTGGCCGCCGGCACGGGAATGGTTTGCGGTCCACCCGTGGGCAAAGTCGCGCGGCAGGCCGAAAAAGTCCAAATGAGAACCAGGGCGCAGGCGCCGAGGCCCAGTCCGGCGGCCAGGGATTTCAGAGATAGAATCGATTCTTTTCGCATAGCCGGCTCACCATGCCTTGCCGTGACACTTGTAACAGGATGGCTCCCCGTTCGGCCCGCCCCGCAAGTCGGAGCCGTGGCAGGGCGTGCAGTCGGTGGGGGCGTTCTTTTTGTTTCGGGCGTGCTTGACGCCTTCCTGGCTGTCGGTGTGCTGGGTCGTGCCGCAGTTCATCCATTTTTTCTGATCGTGGCACTTCAAGCAGGAGGCGGCCCCATTCGCGCCGCCGCGCAGATCCGTCCCGTGGCACGAGACGCAGTTCTGATAAGGCCGGCAGTATTCGGAGGCGTGAAAAACTCCGCCCAGGTTGACGGTGTGGGTATTCTTGCCGCAATCCGGGTTGGTCCATTTCGTCCCGTGGCACGACGTGCAAGATGGGGCGCCGTTCGGCCCGCCCTGCAAGCCGGCGCCGTGGCACCCCGTGCAGTTGGCCTCCGGGTTGCAATAGTTCAGCGCGTGCATCTTCCCGCCCAGGTTTACGGTATGGGCGGTTTGGCCGCAGTTCGGGGCGGTCCAAAGGGCCCCATGGCAAGCGGTGCAGCCGGGAATCCCGCCCGGGCCTCCCCGCAGGTCGGCGCCATGGCAGGCCGTGCAGTTCGCCAGCGGCTGGCAATACTCCGGTTTATGCATGATGCCTTTGAGAGAGACGGTATGGGAAGTCGTTCCCTGCCCGCAGTTGGGCCGAATCCAAAGGTCGGCATGGCACGAAAAACAGGAAGGCTGTCCGCTCGTCCCGCCTTTCAAATCGGCGCCATGGCAGGCCGTGCAGTTTTCCAGCGGCCGGCAGAGCCCGTCGGCGTGGGCCTGGCCGCCCAAGTTTAAGCCGTGGACGAGCTTCGTCGAGGCGTCGCCGCCCTGTCCGGCCCGGGTTGGATTGTTCAGGAGCCCGCAGGCCGGCGCGGCCGCGAGCGCCAAGGCCAGGGCGGCCGCCGGCAGAAACTTTAAGGCATTCGGGTGTTCGGCTTCTCGAATCATATTTCCTATAGGTATAATAGGAAAAGAGGCGGCCGGAGTCAAGACGCCCGGCCGTCAATCCCGGGCTCGAGAAGAAGCCCTCCATCGGACGGCAATCCAGGCGAAGATGACGATGCCGGCCAAGACGCCCAGGGCGTCGGCGGCGGCGTCCCAGACGTTGGAATCCCGCAGGGGCACGAAAGCCTGGTGGATCTCGTCGAGGATGCCGCCCAGCAGGCCGAGGGCGAAAGCCGCTCCGAAAACGGCCCCTGGCCTTTCCCGGAGGAACCGGCCGCAGGCGAAACGGAGCCCGGCCCCGAAGCCGGTATAGAGAAAGACGTGCGCGACCTTGTCGGCCAGCGGAAACGAAGGCAGGGACGGCGGATGACTTCTCGAGGACAGCCAGAAGATCCCGGCATAATAAAGGACGGCCGGCGCGAAAGCCAGCCAACGCCGCGCTTGATCCCCGATCTTGACCATGCTCGATATTCTACCTCATCCGCGAGAGACCCCCAAGGACGGGCCGGAGCTTCGACGGCGCCAACGGAGGCGCCGCTCCTCACCGCTAGGGGTGACCCTGCGCCACGGGAATATCAACGCCGGATTCACCCTGTTCGGTGATGGCCGATCCGCGCCTTCCCTGGCATGCTAGGTTCGTCATGAAGACCAGCCGTCGGCACGTCCGCCCGTCGGGCCTGGGGCCGCTTCTTATGGCCTCGCTCCTAGGGCTGACTTTCTGCACCAGGCTCCCCTCGCCTGCTTCCGGTCCCGTCGCCCGAAGCGCGCTTGAAACGGGGATCGCGTCCTGGTACGGGCCGGGCTTTCAGGGCCGGGCAACCTCCAACCGCGAGGTCTACGACATGAACGAGATGACGGCGGCTCATCGCACGCTGCCGTTCAACACCAAGGTTCTCGTCACCAACCTCGAGAACGGCCGGCAGGTTCGCGTCCGGATCAACGACCGCGGTCCGTTCGTGGACGATCGGATCATCGATCTGTCCCTGGCCGCGGCCCGAGGCCTGGACATGGTCGGGCCCGGCACGGTCCGGGTCCGGTTGGAAATCTTGGAGGCCCCCCCCGCCGGCTCCGCGCCGCATTACTACGTCCAGGCCGGCGCCTTCACGGTTGAGGCCAACGCCCAAGCGCTGGCCGCGCAGCTGAAAAGCGACTATCCAAGCCTCCGCGTAATGCGCACACCCGCGGACGGTGGCGTCTATTACAGGGTCCGCATCCCCGGTTCCGGGCGCAACGAGGCCGACCGTATCGCCGCCGCGCTTGCCGCTCGCGGTTTTTCGGCTCTTGTCCTGGAGCGGGACGGATCCGGCCGTGACGGCGAGATCAGGCCTTGAACAGGTAGGCCGCGTCCCGCATGGCGTTGGTCGTCCCGTCGTGGACGGCGAACTTGGCCGGGCCGGTCATCATCGCGGCGCCGAACTCCCCCTTCTTGTTGAGGGCGTAGTAGCTCATGCCGAAGTTGGGCCGGCCGTCGCTGCCGTGCAGGCGCGGATGCAGGCGGGCCTTGTCGGCCACCCGCTCCAGCTGCTTGAGACAGGCCTGCTCCGGCGACATCCCCTGGCCCATGAATTGGACGATCTGGAAGCTGCTCAGGTTCAGGATGTTGACCTCGCCGAAGCCGGTCGACCCGGCCCCGCCGATGGTGTTGTCGATGTAAAGGCCGGCTCCGATGATGGGCGAATCCCCCACCCGCCCCGGCCGCTTCCAGGACAGTCCGCTCGTCGTCGTCACGCCGCCCAGATCGCCCTTGCCGTCGAGAGCCAAGCAGTTGATGGTGCCGTAGGTCATCAGCACGGCCTGCAGATCGGCGGGCAGGTTCTTGGCCGGCGGGTACCAGGCGTCCTTGTCGGACAGGCTCTCCTTCCAGCGCAGCCAGGCTTCGCGGGCCTTCTCCGTCAGGAGGTTTTCCTTCTGGAAGCCGTAGGCCAGGGCGAACTTCAAAGCCCCTTCGCCGACGATCAGGCAGTGGTTGGTCCGTTCCATGACCAGCTTGGCGACCTTGGAAGGATTTTTGATGTTCTTGATGGCGGCCACCGCGCCGCTGGCGTGGGTCGGGCCGTGCATGACCGAGGCGTCCAGCTCGACCTCCCCTTCTTCGTTGGGCAGACCCCCGTAGCCGACGGACATGTCGTTGGGATCATCCTCGACGATGTTGACGCCGGCGATGACGGCGTCCACCGGGTCGGCGCCGGAGCGGAGAAGCTCCATCGCCTTCTCGGTGGCCCGGATGCCGTTTCCAGAAGCCACGGCCCGGAGTCCCGGCTTGGCGGCCGCCTGCGGCGGAGCAGCCCGCAGGGGCGAGGTTGCGGCCAAGGCGGCCGCACCCAGCACGGCGCCCGACTTGAGGAAATCACGGCGGCTGGTCGAATGGCTCATGGGTCTCTCCTCTTCATCGCGGCATCGGGATTTTCTCCCGGGTTTTGTATAATATCCCTTCTCGGGAGAACGGACAAGGACCGATGGCCCAAGGATTACGCGCGATATTCGCCGAAGTGCCCCCCACCTATGAGCGGGTCAACCGGGTCCTGACCCAGGAGCTGGACGCGGCGCCGATCCACGTCGCCCTCCGCCGCGCCCGGAGCCGGGCTACATGCTGATGTTCATGCTGAACCCGCCGTTGCCCGAGCCGAACCGCGGGTTGATGATGTTGCTGAAGATCGAGCCGAAGCTGTAGCTGAACCCGGCCTGAAAGCTGTAGCTGTAGCCGGTGGCGAGCTGTTTTCTTTGCAGCAGGACTTCCTCCAGCGTCGCCCCGCCCTTGGCCAGGTTGAGCTGATCGTGGACGCGCGAGCCGCTGCCTTCGAAGTTGACGTTGAAGCCCTTGAACAGCCGGATCGAGACTTCGGCGCTCAGCTCGACCCGGTATTTGCTGAGGTCGTGGAAATAGTGGGAGCCGGTCAGATCGGCGCTGAGAGCGCCCCACGGCTGTTTGAACTCGAGGGCCGCCGTCAGCGACTGGCCCAGCAGCGATTCGCGGGTCTTGTCGTAGATCGTCGGCTCGTCGTAGCGGATGAACGTGGGGCCGATCGTGTATAGGAAGCGGAACTGGCGCTTGGTCGATTCGGCATAGGGGAAGACGTCGTATTCGATCGCCGGCCGGGGGTTGACGCCCCAGCGGGTGTTGGCATACGTGCTGCGCTGGAACTCCAGAATGACGCCGGCGGACCAATGGTCGCCCAGGCTCTTGACGGCCAGGCCGCTGAAGCTGGTGCTGTGCGAATCGCTGGTGTAGTCGTAGTCTTCGAGGGTGTATCGGTTGCGCGACAAGGACAGTCCGGCGGACATCCGGAGCTTCCAATCGGGCGTCACCCGGTTGGCCGAGAAGCTGCCGAACAAGTTGCTCATGGCGTAGGATTTCTCGCCGTTGACGAAGGTGTTGCCGGAGACGCTGAAGACCCAGAAATTCCAGGGGTCGACGACCGAGGTGGGCTTGACGGCGTCGAGCAGGCTGACGCTGAGCAGGCCGGCGGCCGGCGATTTCGAGGCGTAGCGAAGCAGCCCCAGGCGAAGCGTCTGGACGAGCCGGGTGCGGAACCGGTCCGGGGGCTCGTTCGGCTCGGGACCCAGCGGATACTCGGCCCGCGTCTTTTCATACTCCCCCCGCCCGGCGAACAGGACGCGTGTCGGCTCGACCGTGACGATGACCTGGGCTTGGGCCCGGTCCGTGACGAAGCGGACGAAAGCGATATCCGCCTGCAGGGCTTCTCCGGACAGGCCGGGCCCTTCCAGCCAGACCCGGGGCAGGTTGTCGGCGGCGTTGGCGGGAGGCTTGTCCGTGACTTGGGCCAAGGCGCCGGCGGCGAGGAGCAGGAACAAGAGAAGGCCGGCGGCGGCGAATCGGGATTGTTGTGATCGTATCATGGCCGAGCTCCTCAATTCATCACGATATGGACGCCGCCGCTGCCCTGGTTGCCGAACCGCGGATTGACGACGTTGGTATAGATCGAGCCGAAGGTGAAGCTCAGCCCGCCCATGACGAAGTAGTTGTAGCCGGTCTCGAGCTGGCGGCGCTGCAGCAGCACCTCGTCCAGACTGGCCTCGCCCTTGATCAGACCGAGCTGGTCGTGGATCCGCCCGCCTCCGCCCGCCACGTACAGGCTGAGGCCCTTGAGCAAGTTCAAGTTGACGCTGCCGAAGATGTTGACCTGGTATTTCGTCAGGTCGTTGAAATATTGGGAGCCGGACAGCACCGTGGAGATCGAGCCCCACTTCTCCTTCATTTCCAGCGTCGCCGAAAGGCTGTGCTTGAACAGGCTGTCCCGGGTCTTGAAATAGATCGTCTCCTCGCGGTAGCGGACGGACTCGAACCCGATCTTATACAGGAAGCGAAGCTGATGGCGGGACGACTCGGCGTAGGGGAAGACGTTGAACTCGATGGCCGGGGCGGGCGCGACGCTCAGCCGGTTGTTGTCGTAGGTGGAGGACTCCACGTCCAGGGCCAGGCCGGCCGACCAGTGGTCGCCCAAAGCCGTCACGTAAAGGCCGTTGAACTCGTAGCTCTCCTGGTGGCTCTTGATCGTCTCGCCTTCGTACTCGAACCGGTCGCCGTGGAAATCGGCCGACCAGCCTAGCCGCAGCTTGCTCCCAGCGGTGATCCGGTTGGCCGAGGCGTTCGCGCCCCAGCTGTTCTGGGTATGCGATTTTTCGCCGTTGAAATAGCCGGACGAGTTAAGGCTGAAGACCCAGCTGTTCCAGCGGTCGACGATGGGGCCGGTTCGGGGCGGAGCCGTGTACTGGACAGTCAGGCGGGAGGCGATCGGGGTGCGGGCGGCGTAGCCGGCCAGCCCGATCTTGAGGGCTTTGACCAGCCCGTGCCGGACTTCGTCGTCCGTATCCGTACTGTTCGAAAAATATTGGACTGTATCGTCCAGGCCTTTGAATTCGTTCTGGCCGAGGAAGTTGAGCATATACTCCCGGCCGCCGCTGCCCGTCGCCTGGGTGGTGATCAGGATATGGACTTGGGCTTCTTTGCGGTCCCGGACATAGTTGACGAACGTCACCTCGGTCTTGATGTACTCGATGTCGCATTCGCCGCAATCGAGATAGACCTTCGGTGCGGTCTTCTTGAGGGCTTCTAGGTCGGCCTGTCCGGGCGTTTGGCCGAAGGCGACGGCGGCCGCCGACAACGCCAGCAGGCCGAGCGCCGCTCGCATCATTCCGTTCCGGTCCATCATGATCCGCTCCTTAATTCCGGCCGGGAAGCATAAAAATCCCCTCGCGCCGCGGCCGGGTTCCCTTGTAATACGCTCGGGCGCGGTAAAAGGTTACAGTGGGTTGTCCAGACCTTCCAGGAGCTGGAACAGGATGGAGTGGGTTCCGGCCGGCACGTCGATCCGGAACGAATCGCCCCGGAACACCTCGCGCGGGGCGTTGTCCACGAGCAATTGGTACTTGCCCTCGCGCAGGAATCGGATCAAGACTTCGCGCGGGCGCAGGCTCGCGATCTCGAAAGAAACTTCGTTCTCCGAGTAGAGGAAGTGACGGACGACCGCCCCGCCGTCCGCGGCGAAGATCTCCCGGTCGTCCTCGAGCAGACGGATCCGCTTGGGGCCCACTTCGACGTCGTAGGACCGGCCCTGCACCGCGAGGTGCGATAGAGTTCCCTTGCTCTCGGGCTTGAGCAAACCGAAGCGGAAGCCCTCCCAAGGCGTGAAGTCCAGATATTCTTCCAAGGCCATCAGGGCGAACAGAGGTCCCCAGCTCTGGTATCGCTGGCCGGCCGCTTCGCCCGTTCGGGCGTCGAAGTTCTCCGGGCAAAGCTGGAAGTTGCGCCAGGTTCGCAGGAACAGGCCGGCGCTTCGGGCCGCGAACTCGGAGCCTTCGATGTCGAAGCCGTAAGCCTTGAGTCCTTGGTAAACGAGGTAGTTCGTGGGCGGCCAGATCGATCCCCGCCAGTACTGCTGGTCCTTGAACGCCGGGTCGTCGCGGGAGATCGAGGGCAGGACATAGTCGCCCCAGAACTCCTTGGGATTGAGCAGCCGGCGCAGCATCAACCGGGCCCGCCGCTCGTCCGGGATGCGGGCCAGCAAGGGGTAGAAGTTCGAGGCCGCCTTGCGGGTCGAGAACCGGCCGTCCCAATGGCGGTCGAAGTAGAAGTTCTCGCGCGGGTTCCAGAGCTGGTCGTTGATGAGCTCGCGGATCTTCTCGTACTCGGCTTGGTACGCGTCGCTCTCGTCGCGGCGGCCCAGGATCGCCGCCATCTGGGCCAGACAGGACGCGTCCAGAGCGTAAAGGCAATTGAGGTCGAGGCAGTTCATCGTCAGCGTGCCGGCCTCGGCATCGAAGGGGACGTCGTCCCAGTTGGGCAGGTCGTCCTGACCGGATTCCCACTTGGCCCGCTGTTCGCCCGAAGCGCCTTGCTCCCAAGGCGGAACCTGGGACTTATCGGCCAGGAGTCCGGAATCCGAGCCCCATTCGAGGAGTCCGTCGCCGTTGCCGTCCCGGCGCGGCTGCCCGTTCGGCCGGCGCGCCTTCCAGAAGGCGTGCCAGCGGCGCAGGACAGGATAGGCCGTTTTTAGTAGATCCATGTCTCCCAAACGCTGGAACAGCTTCAGCGTGCAATAGGCGCCGACCGGGGGCTCGGAGCGGTCGGGGGTGCCGCCGAAACGGCCCCTCCAGTTGGGGATGTTGCCGTTGGGGTACTGGGTCTCCAGCACGGCCCGGATCGCGTCCACGGCCAGCTTAGGGCTTTCGACGGCCAGCTCGAGGGCGTTGAAGAAGGAGTCCCAGGCGAAGATCGTCCAATGATCGGGGCCGCCGTCGGGCCGCGGGAAAATCCAGCGGCGGCCGGCCGGCGTATAAAGACGATGGGCTCCGGGCTGGTAGAGGACCATCCAATACAGGTTGTTGGTGATGGACTCGGGCGCGCCGGCAAAGAGATCGCCCTTGATCAGGACCCTTTTTTTGGCGTAACGGGCCTCCTCCTCCTCCAACAAGCCGTCGATCGTCTTGCGGCGGCGGAACCGCTCCAGCCGCGTCCGGATGGACTCGAGGTCTTCGCCCACACCTGCCGCGAACCGCAGGACTCGCTCCCGGTCCGTCGGGAAGACCTGCTCGGCCTCTTCGCCTTCGGCGGTCTTGCCCGGCTCTCCGGGGCGGTCGGTCCAAAGCAGAAAGCGGGCCGGCTTGGCCGCCCGGGCGTCGCCCTGGATCAAACCGTCGGCCAGGGTGCGAAAGACCCCCTTGAAGTCCCAGGGGAAATAAGTCAGAAGATGGACGCGCAAGCCGGCCGGCGCCGTCAGCCGGCCGATGACGGTGTCTTCATCCTGGCGGGACCATTCCAGGGTCAGGGTTTCCTTGGGCGGCGAAGGCTTGATCAGGATCGGCGTGTCCTTGCGGCTGTCGGCCGGCAGGACGGGCAGGCTGAGATCGAACCGGACCCGGGCGTAAACTCCATCGGGCGCCTTGGGCCCGACTTCGGAAACCATATAAAAAAGATTGTCCCCGTCGATCAAGGCTCCGTCCTTCTCGATCTTGAACCGAAAGCCGAAGCCGGCGTCCTTGGTCGGGATGAGGGTCAGGCCGCACCAGCCCTGGCCTTCCAAGCCGCCGATCTGGACGTCCTTCCAAGGGTAATAAACCTGGGCCCGCAGAAGGAGCGCCAGGAAAAGGACGATGGCTCCCCTTCCCAGGCGGACCGGCGAACGGCGTTGAGGGCGCATGATCTGTTGTTAATGTAAGAGAAACGACGGAAAAAGTAAATCCGGAATCGCGTTGCCCCGGGGATGCCGAACACCTTGACCGCGAGGCCGGTTTTTTTCCGGCCCCGCCGACGGGGCGCTCTTCATCCAAGAAGCGTCGGGCGTCGCGATCAAGACTTTATCGCCGGCCGCTTCCCGGGCGCGCCGGGTTGTGTTAGATTGAGCCGGGGAAAAGGAGGCGGCATGGATTTCCGACTGTATTTCAAGTCCCGCCAGGGCGAGCTCATCGGTTTGCTGAAGGAGCTGGTCAAGCTCGAATCGCCGACCTCGGACAAAAAGGCGGTCGACGCGTGTTCGGCCCAAGCCGTCGCCCGATTCCGGTCGCTGGGCGCCAAGATCACCCGCCTGCCGCAGGCGTCGGTCGGCGACTTTCATTTGATCGAATGGCCGCCTCGCGCCGGGGCCGGCGGGGACGATCGAATCCTTATCCTGACCCATATCGACACGGTTTGGCCGGTCGGACGGTTGGTCCAGATGCCGTTCTACATCCAGGGCGACAAGATCTATGGGCCGGGAGTCCTGGATATGAAGGCCGGCGTCGTCATGGCTTACGCCGCCCTGCGGGCCCTGAGCGACCTCAACCGCAAGCCCGGAAAGAGGATCGCCTTATTCCTCAATTCGTCCGAGGAAGAAAGCTGTCCCGAGGCGGACGATCTGATCCGGGCCGAAGCCCGGCGGGCCTCGGCCGTGCTGTGCCTGGAACCCGCCCTGCCGGGCGGCGGGCTCAAGATCCAGCGTAAGGGCCGCCTGGTCGTGCGCCTGGAGTCGTCCGGACGGGCGGCCCACGCCGGTCAGCCCGAAAAAGGAGTCAGCGCCGTCGAGGAGCTGATCGGCCAAATCCGCAAGCTGGCCGCATTGCGGAGCAAGGACGTCAGCCTCAACGTCGGGCGGATCGGCGGCGGCGAAAAGGCCAATGTGGTCGCGGAGGCGGCTTGGGCCGAGCTTGATTTCCGCTTCTGGACGACGGCCCAAAAGCAGAAGATCCTGGCGGCCGCAAGAACCCTAAGCCCGGTCGTCCGCGGCGCTAAGACCCGGGCTACGATCGCCGGCGCAACGCCGCCTCTCGAACGGACCGCGGCCTCCGATAGGCTCCTAGCCAAGGCCCGCGAAGCGGCGGCCGGGCTCGGGCTGACCCTGGCCGCCGGTCGGGCCGGCGGCGGCTCGGACGGATCCATCGCGGCCGGGACCGGCGCCGCCGTCCTGGACGGGTTGGGGCCGGACGGCGACGGCATCCACGCCGCCGATGAGCACTGCCTCCTGTCCTCTCTGCTGGAGCGGGCGGCCCTGCTGACCGAGATCCTGGCCCGGGCCGGAGATTGACAAACGTCTTTTTATTGACCTATATTAAATATCAAATGTCACATACAACCGCCCGCAAAAGACGCTTTTGTCAAAAGCGGGCCGGCCATTCATCCAAGGAGGCCTCATGATCAAAAAGTATTACCTGTTGTCCCCCGGCCCGACACCGGTGCCGGAGTCCGTCCTGGCCGCGGCGGCCGAGCCGATCATCCACCATCGGACACCCGAGTTCTCCAAGATCTTCATGGAGGCGACGGAGATGCTCAAGATGGTCTTTGGGACCAAGGAGGATGTCTTCATCCTGACATCCTCGGGCACCGGGGCGATGGAAGCCGCCGTCGTCAACACCCTGTCGCCCGGCGACAAGGTCCTGACCATCAACGCCGGCAAGTTCGGCGAGCGCTGGGGCAGCATCTGCAAGGCCTACGGCATCGCCTACAAGGAGATCGTGGTCGAGTGGGGCAAGGACTACCCCAAAGAGAAGCTGGAGGCCGAGCTGAAGGCCCTGCCCGACTGCAAAGCCGTCCTCTGCCAGCTCTCGGAGACCTCGACCGGCGCCATCTTCGACGTCCAGGGCTTCGGCGAGGTCGTCGCCAAGACCGACGCCGTCCTGATCGTCGACGGCATTTCGGGCACCGGCGCGACCCCCTGCCCGATGGATGAATGGAAAGTCGACCTCATGGTCTCGGGCTGCCAGAAGTCGTTTATGATCCCGCCCGGCCTGGCCTATATCGCCTTCGGTCCCAAAGCCTGGAAGATGGTCGAATCGGCCAAGTGCCCCCGCTTCTATTTTGACGCCAAGAAAGCCAAGAAGAACCTGGCCGACAAGACGACGCCCTGGACGCCGGCCGTGTCGCTGGTCATCCAGCAAAAGAAGGCCCTCGACATCATCGCCGGGATGGGGCTGGAGATGCTCTTCGCTCACCACCGCATCCTGGGCGACGCCACCCGGGCCGGCATCAAAGCCCTCGGCCTGGAGCTGCTCTCCGAGAAGCCCGGCAACATCCTGACCGCGGTCAAAACCCCGGCCGGCCTCGAGGGCGGCAAGATCGTCAAGACGATGCAGAACAAGTACATGGCCTACATCGCCGGGGCCCAGGATCCGATGAAGGGCAAGTTCTTCCGGATCGCCCACCTCGGCTACATGGGCGGGTTCGACATCATCACCGCCCTGACCGCCCTGGAAATGACCCTGGCCGACCTGGGCTACGCCTTCGAGACGGGAGCCGCGATCAAAGCGGCCGAACCGATCCTGCGGGAGAACTGGGCATGAAAAAGATCCTGATCGCCGATTCGCTGGACAAGGAGGCCGTGGAGCTTCTGAAAGGCGTGCCCGGCTTCGAGGTCACCGTCAAGACCGGACTGGATGAGGCCGGTCTGGTCCGGATCGTCCCCGGCTTCAACGCCGTGGTCGTCCGCAGCGCCACCAAGATCACCAAGCCCGTGATCGACGCCTCCGCGGGCCTCGAGATCGTCGTCCGGGCCGGCATCGGCCTGGACAACGTCGACGCCGTGGCCGCCAAGGCCAAAGGCGTGGCCGTGGCCAACACGCCCTCCGCCACCACGATCACGGTGGCGGAGTACACCTTCGGTTTGATGCTGGCGGCGGTCCGCCAAACGGGCCGGGCCAATCTGACGATGAAGCAGCACAAGTGGGAAAAGAAGGTGCTGCACGGCACGGAACTCTTCGGCAAGACCCTGGGCCTCGTTGGGGCCGGCCGCATCGGGCTGGCCGTGGCCGAGCGGGCTTTGGCCTTCGGCATGAGCGTCGTAGCTTATGACGTCGTCCCGATCAAAACCGCCCTAACCGTCAAGCAGGTCGCCCTGGACGATCTTTTGGCCCAAGCCGACATCATCACCCTGCACGTCCCCAAGACCCCCGGCGCCCTGCTCGGCCCGGCCGAGTTTGGGCGCATGAAGGACGGCGTCATCCTGATCAACGCCGCCCGCGGCGGGGTTGTCGACGAGATCGCCCTTCTGGCCGCCCTCAACGCGGGCAAGGTTCGGGCCGCCGCTTTAGACGTCTACGCCAAGGAGCCGCCCGAGGACTGGACGCTCGTTGATCATCCCAACGTCATCGCCGCCCCGCACATCGCCTCCCAGGCCGAGGAAGGCCAGAAGAGAGCCGGGCTGGAAGTCGTCCGCATCCTCAAAGACAAGCTGGCCTGACCCGCCGGCTTCTCCCCCGCGCGGCGGGGGAACGGGCGTTTCGCCCGCCCTCCCGCCGCGCTTTTCCCTATCGGGCCTGGAACATACTTTCTTATCGGAATAGTATTTTTTCGTCCGTTTCTGCTAGAATAGAAGCTCGGCCCTAAGCCGCGAAAGCGAGATCGAGATGGTTTACTTCGACAACAACGCCACGACGCCCCTGGATCCGGCCGTCATCGACAAGATGACGGCTTTCATGCGGGATCAGTTCGGCAACCCATCCTCGCTATACCCCATCGGCCGCCAGGGCAAAGAAATCCTCAATGAAGCGCGCGACCATGTGGCCCGATCCCTCGGTGCGGCCAAGGGCGACATCTATTTTACGGGTTCCGGGACAGAGTCGGACAATCAGGCCCTCCTGGGCGTCCTGGACGCTTGTCCCGACCGGCGCGAAATCGTCCTCTCGACCATCGAACACCCGGGCATCCAGGAAACGGCTGCCTACTGCGAGCGCAAGGGCGTTCGCGTAACTTACGTCCCGGTCGATTCTCTCGGCTCGATCGACCTCGGGGCGCTTCGCGACGCCGTGACGCCGCAAACCGCTCTCGTCTCCGTGATGCACGCCAACAACGAGATCGGGACGATCCAGCCGATCGCGCTGATCGCCGAGATCGCCCATGAAAAAGGCGCCCTGATGCACACCGACGCCGTCCAGTCTTACGGCAAGATCGACGTCGACGTGAACGCCCTGGGTATCGATCTCCTAACCGTATCCGGCCACAAGATCTACGGCCCCAAGGGGGTCGGCGCCCTCTATGTCCGCAAGGGCACTCCTTTGGCTCCGTTCGTCCACGGCGGCCACCAGGAGCGGGGCCTGCGAGCCGGGACCGAGAACACCATCGGCATCGTCGGCTTCGGCGAAGCGGCCCGGATCCTGCCCGAGCGGATGCGCGCTGATAAGCCCCGGCTGACGGCTCTGGCCATACGCCTCCGGGCCGGGCTGGAAGCCCGCGTCCCGAAGCTCCATAGCAACGGCCACCCCGAAAACCGGGTGCCGACTACCCTCAGCTACTCCGTCCTGGGCCTGGAGGCGGAGGCGATTCTGCTGGGGCTGGCCACCAAAGGCATCTATATCTCGACCGGGTCGGCCTGCAGCGAGGATTCCGAGGAAGTCTCCCACGTTCTCAAGGCCATCGGCCTGCGGCCCGAGTTCGCCCGTTCGACCATCCGAATGTCCCTAGGCCGTTTCAACACCGACGCGGATGTCGACACGGCCCTGGACGTGATCCCCGGCATGATCGATAAGCTGCGCCGGATCTCGGCTTGGGACCCGGACGAGATTTGATCGCCGCCTCGCCTCCGCGGTCTTGTTTTTTTTGCGGCCCGGCCCGATAATATCCCGGATCCCAAAGCGCTCGAGGAATAACCGCCATGACCGTACCCATTCTTGAGCTGGCCGCAACGAGAACCGTCCTCCTCGACGGAGGCCTGGGTACCGAGTTGATGAAGCGGGGCATCCCTCTGGGCCTCTGCCCCGAGATCTGGAACGTCGAGCGACCCGACGCGGTCGCCGGCGTCCATGCCGATTATTTCGCAGCCGGATCGGACGCCGTCTCGACCAATTCCTTCGGCGGCCACCCGCTCAAGCTCGAAGCTTATGGGCTGCGGGATCGGGCCGTGGAGCTGAACCGCCAAGCGGCCCGGAATGCGGTTTCGGTCCGCCCCCCGGGCCGCTTCGTCGCCGGCAGCCTGGGCCCGACCGGCCGGCTGCTCAAGCCGCAAGGCGAGTATACCGATCGGGAATTTGAAGCCGGATACGCCGAACAAGCCTTGGCCTTGGCCGAAGGCGGCGTCGACTTCCTGATCGTCGAAACGATGTTCGACTTGCGGGAGGCGTTGGCCGCCCTGCGCGGAGCCCGAAGCGCCGTCCTCGGGGTCCCGGTCTTCGTCACCCTGACCTACAATAAAACCCGGCGCGGCTACTTCACTATGATGGGCGATCGGCTGGACGCGGCTGCGGTGGAGCTCGAGAAAAACGGCGCGGCGGCGATCGGCGCCAACTGCACCCTGACCTCGGCCGACATGATCGGCTTGGCCCGGGAACTGCGCGCGGAGACGGCCCGGCCGCTCGTCATCCAGCCGAACGCGGGCCGGCCCGAGATCGAGGGCGACGGCGGCCTGCGCTACGCCCAGACCGCGGACGAGTTCGCGGCGGACATGGCTGCGGTTGCCGCCGAGGGCGTCGCGTATCTGGGCGGTTGCTGCGGCACGGCCCCGGAGACGATCCGCCGCCTGGCTGAGCGCCTTCGCCCCGCTTGAAAATCTCTTAAACCGCGCCCGGGGTCTTCCTGAGTTCCTCGAGATAGCGCCGCCTCACTTCCAGGAAGAAAGCCTTATAGCCGGTCTGCAGGAAGTCGGGGTAGGTCCAATCCAGGCACCGGATGCCGCCGTTCCGAGCGAACAGGAATTCAAGGTGGGCGTAGATGCCGTCGGCCAAGGGAACCCGGTGCGAAAAATCCTTGGCCGTGGCCATGATCAAGGCAGCCTTGGTCAGATATCCCGGGTCGAGGTTGACGGGGCGAAGGCCCGAAGCGAAGCGCCGCCGAATCTCGCCCTCCAGCGCGTTGGTGGCCAGCTTGAGTCCGGCCAGGCGCTGGGGCTCGATGAGCCCGGCGAAGCTTAAGAACCCCCGCTTCAGTCCGGGCCCCATCTCCGCGACATAGTAATCCGTCAAGGAGAACGCGAAGCGCGGGCTGCGGGCCTGGACTAGGCCCAAAAGGCCTTCCAAGCCGGCTTCCGCCTCGCGGAACGCCTCGTCGGAGGCCGCGATGATCCCGCACACCGGTTTAACCGGAAGGAACGGCTTGGGTTCGGCCATGGGCTCACGTTAATCCAACTCGGCCCGGCCGTCAAACCGTCCCCTTGCGCCGCCGCACGGCGCCGCCGGGTTTATTGCTTTCCGGGTCCGGGATTGCCTATAATGGACTGACTTTCTCCCAAGGATTAGTGCCATGAAATGGGTCTATGTCGAGGATATCGCCGCTTACAAGGACCAGGACGTCGAGATCCGCGGCTGGGTCTACAACAAGACCTCCATGGGCAAGGTCCGCTTCATCCTAGTCCGGGACGGGACCGGGATCATCCAGGCCACCGCCTTCAGCAAGGATGAGACGAATCCGCTTTTCGCCCAGTTCGACTCGCTGACCCAAGAGTCTTCGCTCATCGTCCGGGGCCGCGTTCGGGAAGACAAGCGGGCGCCCGGCGGGCACGAGCTGAGCCTGTCCGAGATCGAGATCGTCCAGATCGCCAAAGACTATCCGATCACGCCCAAGGAGCACTCCACCCCGTTCCTGATGGAGCATCGCCACCTGTGGCTGCGGTCGAGCAAGCAGCACGCCGTTTTGCAGGTCCGGGCCGAGGTCGTCAAGGCCATTCGCAACTTCTTTGACGATCGGGGCTTCCGGCTGATGGACACGCCCATCCTGACGCCCAGCGCTTGCGAGGGGACGACGACCCTCTTCGAAACGAAATATTTCGACCAGGCCGCCTATCTCAGCCAGAGCGGCCAGCTCTACAACGAGGCCACGGCGGCCGCCTTCGGCAAGGTTTATTGCTTCGGCCCCGCCTTCCGGGCCGAAAAATCCAAAACCCGCCGCCACCTGATCGAGTTCTGGATGGTCGAGCCCGAAGTCGCTTTCGCCGACCTGGAAGACACCATCGGCTTGGGCACGGACTTGATCCTGTTCATCATCGACCGGGTCCTCACCCGCCGCCGGGCCGAGCTGGAGACGCTCGAGCGGAATCCCAAGCCGCTCGAGGCCGTGGCCGGTCCCTTCCCCCGCTTTACTTACGACGACATCCTGCCCCGGCTCCAGGAGAAGGGCTCGGCGATGGCGTACGGCGATGATTTCGGCGCTCCCGAGGAGACGATTCTTTCCGGCCTCTCGGCCAACCCCGTCCTGATCACTCACTTCCCGGCCGCCATCAAGGCGTTCTACATGCAGCCTGACGCGGCCCGGCCGGACTTGGCCCTGGGGGTCGACTTCATGGCCCCCGAGGGCTACGGCGAGATCATCGGCGGCGGCCAGCGCATCCACGATCCCGAGCTCCTGGAGCAGAGAATCCGCGAACACGACCTGCCGCGCGAAGCCTATCAATGGTACATCGACCTGCGGAAGTACGGATCCTGCCCCCACGCCGGCTTCGGCATGGGTGTGGAGCGGATGGTGTCCTGGATGTGCGGCATCAAGCATATCCGCGAGACAATCCCCTTTCCGAGGCTCCTCTATCGGATCTATCCCTGAACGGAGAGATCGGACGACGGCCATGAAGAGCCCCGCGGTCGCCTTGATCACTTTCGGCTGCGCCAAGAACCTCGTCGACAGCGAAGTCATGCTGGGCTTCCTCGATCGGGCCGGTTATCGCTTTGTCTCCGATCCCGACCTGGCCGACGTGGTCATCCTCAACACCTGCGGTTTTATCGGCCCCTCCCGGGACGAGGCCGACGGCGCCATCGGCGAGGCCGTGGAGCGGAAGCGTCGGCGAGGCGGCCGGGTCATCGTGACCGGTTGTTATGCGGAGAGATCGGGTCCGGCCTTGCGCGGTCGCTATCCGGAAGTGGACGCCTGGATCGGGGTCCGCGACTTCGACAAGATCGTCGCCGTCGTCCGCGGCGAGAGCTTCCGGCCCGGTGAACGCACCTTTCTCTACGGGCACGATTCGCCGCGCGTCCTCTCGACGCCCCGGGGCTGGGCTTACCTCAAGGTCTCCGAGGGGTGTTCCCATGAGTGCGCGTTCTGCGCCATTCCCGCCATCAAAGGGCCCTACCGCTCGAGGCCGGCCGTGTCGATCCTGCGCGAAGCCGCGGATTTGGCCGACCGCGGCATGCGCGAAATCGTTCTGATCTCGCAGGACACCACCTACTTCGGCCGAGACCGGGGCCGGGCCGAAGGGCTGGCCGGCCTTCTCGGCGGGCTGGCCCGCGTCGAGGGCCTGGCCCGGATCCGGTTCCTATACGGGTATCCCGAGGAGACCAGCGACGCCCTGCTCGAAGCGATGTCCCACCCCAAGGTCTGTCGTTACCTCGATATCCCCTTTCAACATGCCGACCCGGCGGTGGTCAAACGGATGCGGCGGACCTTTGCTGCGGCCCGGGCCCTCCGCCTCCTGGACAGGATCCGGACCCGCCTGCCCGGAGCCGCCGTCCGGACCTCGGTCATCGTTGGGTTTCCCGGCGAGGGGCGGCGGGAGTTCGAGCGGCTCCAGGCCTTCGTCCGCGAAGCCGCCTTCGATCATCTGGGGGTGTTCACCTATTCGCGCGAAAAAGGCACTCCGGCTTTCGATTGGGGCGATCCGGTGCCCCAGGTGGTCAAAGAGAGACGCCGCGATCGGATCCTCGAAATCCAGGCGGAAATCTCCGCCCGCCTTCTGGCCCGATCCGTCGGCCGGACCGAGGAGGTCCTGATCGAAGGCCCCTGGGAAAAGAGCGGGCGTCTCCTCGTCGGCCGGACGCGGAGCCAGGCGCCCGAAGTGGACGGAGTCGTCCTCGTCGAGCGGCCCGCGGATTGGACAGAAGCCGCGAACCCCATCGCCGCGGTTGAAATCACCCACGCGGACGTGTATGATTTGCACGGCCGGATAGCCCCCCAAGGGCCCGCCCGCTGAATACGGGGCCGATCACCGCGGCCTCCAGATCGAAGCTTGGAAATGAGAGTCAGCAAAGTCTTTTCCACTTGTCTGGGCGCGGGCCTCTTTCCGTTCGCCCCGGGCACTTTCGCCAGCTTGATCGCGGTTCTGATCCATGCCCTTTTATTGGCTCGGCTCAGCGACCCGCTTCGGGGAGCCGTCATCGCCGCCGTGTTCTTTCTCGGTATCGCCGCAGCGGGATCGACGGCCCGATCGCTCGGGCTCAAGGACCCTCGCCTGATCGTGATCGACGAAGTCGTCGGACAGTGGCTGGCGCTCTTCGCCGCCCCTCCGGGCTGGCTTCCCCTTCTCGTCGGCTTCCTCCTTTTCCGGGGCTTCGACATCCTCAAGCCTTTCGGTATCCGGCGCCTCGAAGCGCTGCCCGGCGGCTGGGGCATCATGGCCGACGATGTCGCGGCCGGCCTGGCCTCGCTGGCCATCCTCCGTCTTCTCCTGCTGGCGCTATGAACATTGAAATTGTCGCCGTCGGTTCGGAGCTGCTGTCGACCCGGTTCGCGGACACGAACTCGCTTTATCTGACCGAGCGGTTGAGCGATCTGGGATTGTCGGTGGCCCGGCGAACGATCGTGGGCGATCAGGGTCCGGACTTGGAGGTTAGCCTGCGGCAGGCGTTGGCCTTCGCCGACCTCGTTCTGGTCGGCGGCGGACTGGGCCCGACCGGAGATGATCGGACTCGGGAATCCGCGGCGGCGGCCCTTGGGCGCAGGCTGGTCTTCCGGTCGGATCTGGCAGCCGGGATCGAGGCGCGCTTCCAGAAGCTCGGCCGTCCGATGTCCGAGCCCAACCTCCGCCAAGCCTGGATCGTCGAAGGCGCCGAAGTCCTGCCGAACGCCAACGGGACTGCGCCCGGGCAATGGATCGAGGCGGACGGAAAGATCCTGGCGCTGCTGCCGGGACCGCCCCACGAGCTGAACGGCGTCTTCGAAAGCGGGGTCTGGCCCCGCCTCAAGGCCCGGAGCTTCCAGCATGCTTCGCGACTCATGATCCGGACGACCGGACTCGGCGAATCCGATCTCGAAGCCCGAATCGCGGATCTTTACCCGGCGGACGAACGCCGGAGGCTGACGGTTCTGGCCTCCCCCGGACGGGTCGACCTGCACATCACGGCCGTATCGCCCGAAAGCGCTGAGCAGGCGGCAGCCTTGGCCGAAGCCCTGGCCGCGGCGCTCCGGGATCGGCTTGGGACCTTCATCTACGGCGGCGAAGGCGCCGATCTGGAAGCGGTCGTCGTCGGACTTCTCGCCGACGCGGGTGCGACCCTCGCCACGGCCGAATCGTGCACCGGCGGGCTTGTCGCCCACCGCTTGACCAACGTGCCCGGCAGCTCGCGGGTCTTCCTGGGCGGGTTTGTCGCCTACGGCAACGCCGCCAAAGCCCGCGACCTCGGCGTCGAGCCCGCGTTGATCGCCGCCGAGGGCGCGGTCAGCCCCGCTGTGGCCCTAGCCATGGCCTCCGGCGCCCGGAGCCGAATGGAGGCCGATTGGGGCTTGGCGTTGACCGGCATCGCCGGACCCGGAGGAGGCTCGCCGGACAAGCCCGTCGGGCTTGTCTACATCGCCCTGGCCGGCCCGGACGGCGTTGCGGTGGAGCGGCATGTCTTTCCGGGCCGCCGCGAGGCGGTCAAGTTCCAAGCCAGTCAGAGAGCGCTCGACCGTCTGCGGCGGCGGCTCGCGGGAATCGCTTGAAGGAGTCGCGCCATGCGCACGTTCATCGCCATCGACCTCGAGCCGGACCTGAAGGCGAACTTGGCCGAGTTCATCAAACGCCTTAAGAAGATCAACGAGAAGGACGTCAGCTGGTCCGGCCCGGACGGCCTCCACCTGACCCTCAAATTCCTGGGCGAGATCCCCGAGGCCAAGCTGGCCGCGGTGAAGGAGAGCCTCGCCGGAGTCGTCAGCTCCCAGAAGTCGTTCCCGCTCGTGCTCAAGGGGACTGGGTATTTCCCTCCGAACTCCAAGTTCATCCGCGTCCTCTGGGCCGGCGTCTTCGAACAGCCGACCCTGATGAACCTGCATCGCGAGATCGACTTCGAGATGGCCAAGCACGGCTTCATCCCTGAAAGCCATCCCTTCCATCCCCATCTGACCCTGGGCCGGGTCCGGACGGCTCTTCGCCTGCACGACGTCCTGGACGAGCTCGAGCGCCACAAGTACTCCACTTTCGGCCAGATGACGGCCGGCCAAGTCACTCTGTTCGAGAGCCGCCTCCAGCCGGCCGGAGCAAGCTACGGCATCCTCGCGGAGTACCCTCTGCCATGACTCCCGCGGCTGCCCGTCTGGGCTTCGCCGCCGCTTCCTACCTGCTGGGGGCTTTCCCCACGGGCTATCTCCTGATCCGATCCCGCACCCGGCGCGACATCCGATCGCTGGGAAGCGGCGCCACGGGAGCCACCAATGTGCTTCGCGTCGGCGGCTGGCGGGCGGCGCTGCCGGTGGCCGTCATCGATCTCGTGAAGGGGGCTATCCCCGCTTATGTGGCGCTCCAGCTCTTCCGCGATCCGGCCTTCTCCGCCCAAGCCGCCTCCCTGGCCGTGCTGGGCCATTGCTACCCCGTTTATATCGGCTTCCGGGGCGGTAAAGGCGTCGCTACGGCCGCGGGGGCCATGGCCGCTCTGGCGCCCTTGCCTGCGGCGGCCAGCCTGGCTCTCTTCGCCGCCGTCGTCGCCGCCACCCACTATGTTTCCCTGGGCTCCATCCTGGCTGCGGCCGCCTTTCCGGGATTCGCCCTCCTCTCCGGCGTCGCGCCGTCCGTCGCGGCCTGGAGCGTCCCGATCGTGCTCATTATTCTCGTCCGTCACGCCGCGAACATCCGCCGCCTGCTGGCGGGGCGGGAGTTGAAGCTCGGCGCCCAGGGAAGGACCATTCGATGAAAGCCTGCGTCATCGGCGGCGGCAGCTGGGGTTCCGCTTTCGCCCTCTATCTCGGCCGCCTCGGGTATCCGACCCGGCTCTGGATTCGCGAGCCGGATATCTTCCTGGCCGCTCGGCGCGATCGCGAGAATTCCGTCTTTCTCCCCGGCTACAGGTTTCCGGCCGACGTCACTTTTCACGACGACTATGAGGAAGCCCTGGCCGGAGCGGAATACGTCTTCATCGCCGTCCCCTCCCAGTTCTGCCGCCGCGTCTTCGGCCATCTGGCCGGCCGGCTGCAGCCCGGCCAAGCCCTGATCAGCCTGACCAAGGGGATCGAAAAGTCGACGCTCAAGCGGATGACCGAAGTCATGGCCGATTGCTTCGGGCCAACAGAACGCCCGCTGGCCGTCCTCTCCGGCCCCAGCTTCTCCAAGGAGGTGGCCGAGGGCCACCCGACCGCGTTGGTTTTAGCCTCCGACGAATCCGATCTGGCCCACCGCCTGCAGGGCCTTCTGTCCAGCCTGAGCCTGAGGGTCTACACAACGCGGGACGTCGTGGGGGTGGAGCTGGCCGGCGCTCTGAAGAACGTCATCGCCATCGCAGCCGGCATCTCCGACGCCCTGCGCTTCGGCCACAATTCGCGGGCTTCGCTTGTGACGCGGGGACTGGCCGAGATCGGCCGACTGGGCTTGCACATGGGGGCTCAGCGCAAAACCTTCGCCGGCCTGGCCGGCATGGGAGACCTGGTCCTGACCTGCACCGGCCATCTCAGCCGCAACCGGCGAGTCGGGCTGGAGCTCGGGGCGGGCCGCCGGCTGGCCGAAATCGTGGCCGACATGCGCATGGTAGCCGAGGGCATTCCGACCACCGTCTCGGCTTACCATTTGGCCCGGCGCGAAGGCATCGAGATGCCGATCACCGAGCAGGTCTATGCGATCTTAGTCCGGCGCAAGGATCCCCGCCGGGCCCTCGGCGATCTGATGTCGCGCGGGCTCAAGGACGAATGAGTCCCACCCGATTGAACCGCCCCGTCCTCCGGGCTACAATAAGAACATGAGGTCTCCGATGAAATCGAAATCCGCCGTCCTGATCTTCCTGATGGCCGCCCTCTTGGCCGCCTGCGCTCAATCCCAAAGGTCCCTGACGGCTCAGCGGGAGAAGGACCCCCAATACCAATACGAGAAAGCCGTGGTCTGCATGAACGCGGGCCTGACCGACTACGCCTTCCCCTACCTCAATCAGGCCCTGGTCCTCGCCCCCCGGCACTACCAGTCGCTCAATCTCCTGGGCTTGGCCCACATGATCAAAGGCAATCTGCCGGCTGCCGTCGCGGCCTTGGAAAAGTGCGTCGCGATCGCCCCCGACTTTTCGGACGGGCACAACAACCTGGCCACGGCCCTGCAGGAAAGCGGCCAGATCGAGAAGGCCGAGGCGGAATACCGCAAGGCCTTCGCTCTGGACGAAAACTACAACGCCAGCTTCAACCTGGCCAAGATCGAGTTTCAACGGAACAACCCCGAGGCGGCTCTGGAATACGCGGCCAAGTCGCTGCGCAAGAACGCCAAGTCCCTCCTGGCGTTCAACCTTCAGGGCCTGATCCTGGAATCTCTCAACCGCCTGGATGAGGCGACCGCCAGCTATGAGGCCGCCATGAAGCTCGTCCCGGGCGAGCTCAACGTCGAATTCAACCTGGCCATCGTCTACACCAAAAAAGAGGATTTTGCCCGGGCCCGGTCGATGTTGACCTCGATCCAGCGCCGCCTGCGTGAGCGGACGCCGGCCCAGGCGGGAGATGCGGAGCTTAAAAAAAGGGTCGACGAGACGCTCAAGCGAATCGAGAACCGCTAGGCGCGCCGATCAGGTCCCTTCCTGCCATTCGGCCAGGTAGCTCTTCTGCTCGGGCGTCAGCTTGTCGATCCGAACGCCCATCGTGCCCAGCTTGAGGCGGGCGATCTCGGCGTCGATGACCTTGGGGACCGAATAGACCGCCTTGCCCAGCTTGGCCGCGTTCTTGACCAGGTGCAGGACGCTGAGAGCCTGGTTAGCGAAGCTCATATCCATGACCATGGCCGGGTGGCCTTCGGCCGCGGCCAGGTTGATCAGCCGCCCCTCCCCCAGGATGAAGACCTTGCGCTTGTTGGGCAGGGTGTATTCCTGGACGAAGTCCCGGACTTGGCGCTTGGCCACGGCCATGGCCTCGAGGGCCTTGAGGTCGACCTCGACATTGAAATGGCCGGAGTTGGCCACGACAGCCCCGTCCTTCATGGCTTTGAAGTGGCGGGCCGCGACGACGGACTTGTTGCCCGTGACCGTGACGAAGATGTCGCCGATCTTGGCCGCCTCGTCCATCGGCAGGACGTCGTAGCCGTCCATCAGCGCTTCGATGGCCTTGATCGGATCGATCTCAGTGACGATGACCCGGGCCCCGGCGCCCTGGGCCCGCATGGCCAAGCCGCGCCCGCACCAGCCGTAACCGGCGATGACGAAGTGCTGGCCGGCCAGCAGGACGTTGGTGGCCCGGAGAATGCCGTCGAGGGTGCTTTGGCCGGTGCCGTAGCGGTTATCGAAGAAATGCTTGGTCTCGGCGTCGTTGACGGCGATGATCGGGTAGCGCAGCACGCCGTGTTTGGCCATGCTCTTCAGCCGGATGACCCCGGTCGTCGTCTCCTCGGTGCCGCCGATGATGTGCTTGAGCAACTCCTGGCGCTTGGTATGCAGGATCGTGACCAGGTCCGCCCCGTCGTCCATGGTGATGTGGGGAGCGTGGCCGAGAGACTGGTGGATGTGCTTATAGTAGGTCTTGTGGTCCTCGCCCTTGATGGCGAAGACGGGGATCTTGTGGTGCTTGACCAGGGTCGCGGCCAGGTCGTCCTGGGTGCTGAGCGGATTGGAGGCGGTCAGACGGACGTCGGCTCCGCCGGCCTTGAGCGTCTCGATCAGATTTCCGGTCTCGGTGGTGACGTGCAGGCAGGCCGCGATCCGGATACCCTTGAGGGGCTTGTCCTTGGCGAACTGGGCTTTGATGGACCGCAGAACCGGCATAAACCGGGCCGACCATTCCATGCGGAGGCGGCCCTTCTCGGCGAGCTTCAAGTCCTTGACGTCGAATTCCATGCGAGCGCTCCTTGACGAAATCGGCGGACCGGGGGGCTTACAGCCCCGCCTCGCGCCGGAGGACGGCGGCCAGATCGGTCCGCTCCCAGGTGAACTCGGGCTCGGTCCGGCCGAAGTGGCCGAAGGCGGCCGTCTTGCGGTAGATCGGGCGCTTGAGCTCGAGGTGCTTGATCATGCCCTTGGGGGTCAGCGGGAAGTGGGCCCGGATGAGCTCCTTGATTTTGTCTTCGGTGATCTTGGCCGTGCCGAAGGTGTCGAGCATCAGGGAGACCGGCTCGGCGATGCCGATGGCGTAAGCAATCTGGATCTCGACCTTGTCGGCCAGGCCGGCGGCGACGACGTTCTTGGCCACGTAGCGGGCCATGTACGAACCGGACCGGTCGACCTTGGAGGGGTCTTTGCCCGAGAAGCAGCCGCCGCCATGGCTGCCGACGCCGCCGTAGGTATCGACGATGATCTTGCGGCCGGTCAACCCCGTGTCGGCGATCGGGCCGCCCAGTTCGAAGCGGCCGGTGCCGTTGATGAAGAACTTCGTGTTCTTATCCATCATCGCGATCGGGACGACCTCGTCGATGACGAGGCGGCGGATGTCGTGCCGCAGGTCTTCCATCTTAACCTCGGCGTCGTGCTGGGCGGCAATGACCACGGCCTCGACTCGCCGCGGGATGTCGCCCTCGTACTCGATCGTGACCTGGGACTTGCCGTCGGGCCGGAGGTACTTCAGGACGCCCAGGCGCCGGACGTCGCTCAAGCGGCGCACGAGCTTATGGGCCAACAGGATGGGCATGGGCATGAGCTCTTCGGTTTCGCGGCAGGCGAACCCGAACATCAGGCCCTGGTCGCCGGCCCCTTGTTCGTGGCTTTCGCTCTCGTCCACACCCTGGGCGATGTCCGGGGACTGCTCATGAATCGAAGACAGGACGCAGCAGGTTTCGTGATCGAACCCGTAATGGGCCCGGGTATAGCCGATGTCGCGAACCGTCTCGCGGACCACTTTCTGGAAATCGCAGTAGCCGAGGGTGGTGATCTCGCCGGCGATAAGGACCATGCCGGTCGTGGCCAGCGTCTCGCAGGCGACCCGGCTGTTGGGGTCTTGGGCCAGTAAATCGTCCAGGATCGCATCGGAGACCTGATCGCACACCTTGTCCGGATGCCCGTTGGTCACCGATTCCGAGGTGAAGAGATGGATGCCGTCTTGACTCATGTGAATCCCTCCTGCGTGGAGTCGAAAATTTAAAGTGACGGACAAGATAACACAAAGCCGAGGCCGGGCGCAACGATTATTTGGGGCGGCGGTTCCGGCCGAAATTGACAACTTCGGGGCCAATCCGGTATAAGTAATCAATGGTTAAGACTCTTTTCGGCAAAATATTCGGGACGGAGAACGACCGGGCCATCAAAAAGGTCCTGCCGATCGTCCCGGCCGTGGGCGCCTTCGAGGCCCGACTGCAAGCCTTGCCCGACGAAGCCCTGCGCGCGAAAACAGGCGAATTCCGCGATCGCTTGAGCCAGGGCACGCCCCTGGACGACCTCCTGCCCGAGGCCTTCGCCGTCGTCCGGGAGGCCTCGCGCCGGGTTCTGGGCATGCGCCACTTCGACGTCCAGCTCATCGGCGGAGCCGTCTTGCACGGCGGCCGCATCGCCGAGATGAAGACGGGCGAGGGCAAAACCCTGGTCGCCACCCTGCCCGCCTACCTCAACTCCCTTGAGCGCAAGGGCGTCCACATCGTCACGGTCAACGACTACCTGGCCAAGCGCGATACGGAATGGATGGGCCCCGTCTATCGCTTCCTCGGCCTCAGCGTCGGCACCATCCAGCACGACATGCCGGACGCCGACCGGCGCGCCGCCTACGCCTCCGACATCACCTACGGCACGAACAACGAGTTCGGGTTCGATTACCTGCGCGACAACATGAAGTTCCGGCTGGAGGATCTTGTCCAGCGGCCGTTCAACTACGCCATCGTCGACGAGGTCGATTCAATCCTGATCGATGAGGCCCGCACGCCGCTTATCATCAGCGGCCCGACCGAGGAGTCGACCGAGCTGTACTTCAAGATCGACACCTTGGTCCGCCGCTTCAAGCCCGAGGTCCATTTCAAGATCGACGAGAAGGCCCGGGCTGTCTCCCTGATCGAAGAAGGCGTCGCCGAATCCGAGCGCTTCCTGCGCGTGTCCAACCTCTACGACCTGGTCCACATGGATCTCGTCCACCACATCAACCAGGCCCTCAAGGCTCACTATCTGTTCAAGCGCGACGTCGACTACATGGTCAAGGACGAGAAAGTCGTCATCGTCGACGAGTTCACGGGGCGCTTGATGCCCGGCCGCCGCTACAGCGACGGACTGCACCAGGCCCTGGAGGCCAAGGAGCGGGTCAAGATCGAGCAGGAATACCAGACCCTGGCCTCGATCACCTTCCAGAACTACTTCCGGATGTACGCCAAGCTGTCCGGCATGACCGGAACGGCGGCCACCGAAGCGGACGAGTTCCGCCACATCTACGGCTTGGGGGTCATGGAGATTCCGACCAACGTGCCTCTGGTTCGGATCGAGAACCCCGACGTCATCTTCCGGACCGCCCGCGAGAAGTGGGAAGCGGTGATCAAGGAGATCACCGAGATCCAGGCGGCCGGCCGGCCGGTCCTGGTCGGCACGACCTCGATCGAGAAGTCCGAGCATCTCAGCACCCTGCTCCGTAAACAGGGCGTCAAGCACATCGTCCTTAACGCCAAGTACCACGAGCAGGAGGCCGGCATCATCGCCCAGGCCGGCCGGGCCGGGGCCGTGACCATCGCCACCAACATGGCCGGCCGAGGCGTCGACATCCTGCTCGGCGGCAACCCCGAGACGCTGGCCCGCGACCAGATGCGCAAATCCGGGCTCGACCCGGCCAAGGCGACGCCGGAGCAATGGGACAAGGCCCTGCAGGCGGCCCGCCGAGTGACCGAAGAGGAACACGCCAGGGTGGTTGGGCAGGGCGGCCTGCACATCACGGGCACCGAGCGCCACGAGGCCCGGCGTATCGACAACCAGCTGCGCGGCCGGGCCGGCCGTCAGGGCGATCCCGGCTCGTCCCGCTTTTTCCTCAGCCTGGAAGACGACCTGATGCGGATCTTCGGCTCGGACCGTCTGTCCGGGCTGATGGCCCGCTTCGGCATGGGCGAAGGCGTTCCGATCGAGCATGCCATGGTCAGCCGGGCCATTGAGCGGGCCCAGAAGCAGGTCGAGGGCCACAACTTCTCGATCCGCAAACACCTCCTCGAGTACGACGACGTCATGAACAAGCAGCGCACCACGGTCTACCGGCAACGGCTGGAGATCCTCGGCGGCAAGCCGCAGCGCGATTACGTCATGGAGCTCGTCGATCAGATCCTCGACTGGATGCTGGACGAGCACGCCAACAAGGACAAGGCTCCCGAAGAGTGGGATCGCTCCGCCCTGCGGGCCGCGATCGGAGCCCAGTTTGGGGTCGACGTGGACGAGATCGGCCTGGATTGGGCGGCCATCACCTTTGAGGACCTTCACGAAGCGCTGCAAACGCGGCTGATCGCGGCCTACGAGGACAAGGAGCGCCTGCTCGGCCAGGAGCGGATGCGCGAGTTCGAGCGGATCATCCTGCTGCACGTCATCGACACCCAGTGGAAGGACCATCTTCTGGGCATGGACTACCTCAAAGAGGGCATCGGGCTCCGCGGCTACGGCCAGCGCGACCCGCTGGTCGAATATAAGAAGGAAGGCTTCGATATGTTCCAGGCCATGCTGGACCGGGTCGAAGAGGAGACCATCCGGGCCCTGTTCCACTTCCAGCCGGTCAGCGAGACCGAGGAAATCCGTGCCCCCGAGAGGCGCGAATCGCCTCGCGTCTACGGCCAGCCCGGAACAGCCGGCCAGCCCGAGGCGGCCCGCCCGGGAACCGCGAGCCCGGGCAAGGCCCGCCAGGCCCGGGCCTCGATCCCGGGCCGGAAACGGCAGAAGTGACCGCCGGGCCCGAGAGCCCGCGGAAGGAGGCGACATGCTGGAGCACCCGATCAAGGAAGGCCTGACCTTCGACGACGTCCTCATCCTCCCTGCCGCCTCCTCCGTCGTGCCGGCCGAGACCGACGTCGCCAGCCGTCTCAGCCGCCGCATCGAGCTGCGGGCGCCCATCGTCAGCGCGGCCATGGACACTGTGACCAAGTCGGCCATGGCCATCGCCATGGCCCAGAACGGCGGCCTCGGCATCGTCCACCGCAACATGACCGTCGAGGCCCAGGCCGACGAGGTCGACAAGGTCAAGCGGCACGAGAGCGGGATGATCCACGACCCGATCAGCATGCGGCCGACCGACCTCATCGGCGCCGCCCGGGACGTGATGCAGAAGTACCGCATCTCCGGCCTCCCGATCACAGACGGGGCCAACACTCTGGTCGGCATCCTGACCAACCGGGATATCCGCTTCGAGACCCGCTGGAACATGCCCATCGCCCAGGTCATGACCCGGGAGCTGGTCACGGTCCCGGTCGGCACCTCGCTCGCCGAGGCCGAAGTCCTCTTCCACAAGCACAAGATCGAGAAGATTTTGGTTATAGACGAGGGCCGCCGGCTCAAGGGGATGATCACCTACAAGGACATCCTCAAGCGCATCCAGTACCCCAACTCGGCCAAAGACGCCTTGGGCCGGCTCCGGGTGGGAGCCGCGATCGGCACGGGCGAAGACGCCCTGGACCGAGCCCGGGCTCTGGTCGCCGCCAAAGTCGACGTCATCATCGTGGACACCGCTCACGGCCATCAGGAGCGGGTTCTGAAAATGGTCGAGCGGCTGCGGGCCGAATTTCCCGAACAGGAGCTCATCGCCGGCAACATCGGCACCGCCGAAGCCGCCCGCGATCTCATCGACCGGGGTGTCGACGCGGTCAAGGTGGGCGTCGGCCCCGGCTCGATCTGCACCACCCGTGTGGTCAGCGGCTGCGGCGTGCCGCAGATCACAGCCATCGCCGACGTCGCCCGGGCGGCCCGGGAGAAGGACATCCCGATCATCGCCGACGGCGGCGTCAAGTCTTCCGGCGACGTGGCCAAGGCCATCGCCGCCGGAGCCAGCTCGGTCATGCTCGGCAACATGCTGGCCGGCACCGACGAGGCGCCCGGCGAGGCCGTCATGTACCAGGGACGCTCCTATAAGATCTACCGCGGCATGGGCTCGCTCGAAGTCATGCGCGAAGGCAAGAGCCTCGACCGGTATTTCCGGGATGCCGCGGCTCCCGAGACCAAGCTCGTCCCGGAAGGCATCGAGGGCATGGTTCCGACCAAGGGCCCCGTCGCTTCGATCCTGCACATGGTCGTTGGAGGACTCCGCTCCGGCATGGGCTACGCCGGCTGCCGGACGATCGAGGAGATGCGCGAAAAAGCCAGGTTCATCAAGATCTCCGCCGCCGGACTCAAGGAAAGCCACGTCCACGACGTGACGATCACCAAGGAAGCGCCGAACTATCGATTGGAATAGGGCCGGCACCCGGAGCAAGCCGTGATCCCCATCCTCAAGATCGTTTTCGCCTCAATCCTCATCCTGGCCGGCGCCGTGGCCGCCGGATCCATGCTCCTGCTCACCGGCCGGCCGATCCCGGCCAAGAATCCCGTCCTGCTGCGCCGCATCCACGCCTGGGCCGGACGGACGTTCGCCGCCTGCCTCTTTCTGAACACCCTCCTGGGCGCCATGCTCCTCTCGCGGGCCGGAGACGCCCTCCCCCTGCGGGCCGTCCTGCATTGGCATCTGGCCCTGGTCCTCGGCGCTCTTGTCCTGGCCAAGATCGGCATCGTTAAGATCTTCCGTCCGATGCTGCGCTGGGCTCCCCCGCTCGGCCTTTTTATCGCCGGGACGGCTTTTGTGGTCGTCCTCGCGTCCCTAGGCTTCGAGGTCCTCGGCGGATCGCGGGCCGGAGGCCGCCGGGAGGGATCGCCGTCGATTCCCGCCGTCGGCCCGGCCGAAACGGGCCGCGAGATTTTCTCCGGACTGTGCGCGGGCTGCCATGGGTCCGACGGCGCCGGCACGCGCGGCGGACCCGCGCTGGCCGGTCTTTTTCGCAGCGCGACGCTGCCCGTCAGCGGCAGGCCGGCCACCGAGGAAAACGTCCGGCTGCAGCTGCGGAAGCCTTTCCGGTCCATGCCCCCCTTCGCGGCGCTTCGCGAGGCCGAGACGGCCGCGCTCGTCGCTTATCTTCGCCGCCTCTGAAGGGATTGACATTCGAGGCCGGGCGGCCTATTCTAAATAAAAACCGATCGAATTAATCGGTTTTAGGCGGCGGCTGCGGGCCTTTTGGACGGGGAGCCTTCCAGGATCCGCGGCGGAAGAGGATCATGATGCGGACCCACTTAACCCATCGGCTGGCGGCGGCGGCCGTCGGGCTGGCTTTCGGGGTCGGTTTGGCCCTAGCCCAAACGGCCTTTTTCCCGGCCTCCGTCGAGAGAATCGTCAAGGGTCATTGTTTGGCCGCGGGCTGCCACACGGGGCGGTACCCGGCGGCGGGAATGAGCCTGGAGCCGTCCGAGGCCGCCTTACCGGCTTTCGACCGCCCCAGCCAATCCAACCCCGAGTACAAGATCATCGATCCCGCCTCGCCCGAAAAAAGCTATTGGCTGATGAAAATCAAGGGATCGGCCGGGATCGAAGGCAAGCGCATGCCGCTCGGCCGGGAACCGCTGGCCGAGCCCGATATCAAAACCATCGCCGACTGGCTCGGCTCCTTGAAGTCTAAAACCGTCCCCGCCGCCGCCGCGGCCGGGCAAAAAAAAAACCTTGAGCGACCGGCTTTCTGGGGCTTGAGCCTGGCCGGGCTGCCGACCGCCGAGACCCTCGAGCGGGGCCGGTTCCTGTTCCGGATCGCGCACCGCTTCATGAACAGCTTGACCGGAAGCGAGGGGAGCTTTCTCGGCCTGGATGGGCCGGCTTCGATCATGCTCGGGGTCGGCTACGGCCTGACCGATCGCTGGACCCTGACCCTGGGCCGATCCAATCTGCTCCGCGAAGTCGAGACCGGACTGGCCTACCGGGCCCTCGATCAGGCCGCCGGAGCGCCCTTCGGCCTGGTCCTGCGCGGCGGCGTCTCGCTGCTGACGCAAAAGACTCCTGGGCGCAGCCTGCTGGCCGGCGACAACATCCGCTGGCTGGCCTCCGTGTCCTTCTCGCGCGCGCTGAACGGCCGCTTGTCCCTACTAGTCGTCCCTTCTTATGCGGGCAACACCGATTTGACCACCGGCTTGCGCCGCGGCACTCTCGCCCTCGGCCTGGGCGGCCGTTGGCGGATCGCCGGCGATCTCTCCCTCTTCGGCGAATGGACCCCCGTTCTGTCCGGCTACGCCGATGCGGCCGACGGCTGGGCTGTGGGGATCGAGAAGAAGATCGGCGGCCACGTCTTCCAGTTCTTCGCCCTGAACGCGGCCGGCATCGCCTCCGCCCAGCGCCTGCCGGGAGGCGATTTGCGGCTCCGCGACGGCGACTTCCGCATCGGATTCAACATCGATCGACTGTTTTAAGGAGGGTCCCTTGAAGTCCTTCTGGCGCTGCTTTGTTTGCAACGACATCCACTACGGCGTCAAGCCGCCGGGCGTTTGTCCCACCTGCGGAGTGGCCAGGCCCTTCGTCCGCGTCTCGGCCCGCGAAGCCCGGGCCGTTCAGGGCTGGGGCCCCGGCGAAGGCCAGGCCTCGGTCGGGCCCTCGGACGCGGGCGAGTTCTCCCCTGAGGAGTTCCGGCGGTCGATCGAGGCCTTCGCCGCAGGCCAGGAGTTCGAGGTCAATCGCGACCGGGCCCGGGTGGATCTCCTGCTCGAGGGCCTGTTCGGCAATGCCGCCAATCACGGCCTTAAATACTGCCCCTGCCGCCTGCGGACCAAGGAATTCCAGGAAGATCTCAAGCTCGTCTGCCCCTGCTTCTTCACCGCCCACGAGACCTACCGCGGGATCGATGCCGGCGAATGCTGGTGCGGACTCTTTAAAAAGAGGTGACCCATGTCCAAGCTGATCATGTTCCACGGCCGCGAATGCCCACACTGCCGGACCATGATGCCCATCGTCGACCGTCTCATGGCCGATATAGGCGTCACGATCGACAAGCAGGAAGTCTGGCACGACGAGGCCAACGCCGATCGGATGCGTTCGTTCAAGGCGATCCTGGCTCCCAAATGCGGCGGCCAGCTCCGGGTGCCGGCCTTCGTCAACACCGAAACCGAGGACGCCTTGTGCGGCGAAGTCCCTTACGACACCCTCAAGGCCTGGGCCGCCCGCTGAAACCATGCTGACTGACGCATTCGATGCCGCCAGGGGCGAACGGGTGGGCATCCTGGACCCGGACGGTCGAGTCCTGCGGCCGGATCTTCTGCCGGCTCTGACGCCGGACGATCTGAGGCGGGTCCTCGCCCTCATGATTCTGACGCGCGAAGCCGACCGGAAAGCGCTGCTCCTGCAGCGGCAGGGGCGGCTGGGCACGTTCGCTTCCAGCCTCGGCCACGAAGCCTGCCAGGTCGGGAGCGCCTTTGGACTGCGGGCCGAAGACTGGGCCTTCCCCTATTTTCGGGATATGGGCCTCTACCTCACGGTCGGCTATCCGCTGGCGACCTATTACCACTATTGGATGGGCAACGAGGCCGGATTCCGAACCCCGGACGGCCTCAACCTCTTCCCCTTCGCCATCCCCGTGGCTTCGCAGATTCCGCAAGCCGTCGGAGCCGCGCTGGCCGCGAAGCATCTCGGCAAACCCTTGGCGGTTCTAACGACCTTCGGCGACGGCGCCACCTCGGAAGGCGACTTTCACGAAGGCCTTAACTTCGCCGGCGTTCATCGGGCCCCGGTCGTCTTCGTCTGCTATAACAACCAATGGGCGATCTCGACCCCGATCAGCCGCCAGACGGCGTCGGCCTCGATCGCCCAGAAGGCGGCCGCTTACGGCTTTCCCGGCCTGGCCGTGGACGGCAACGACGTGCTGGCCATGATCGCCGCCGTCCGGGAGGCACTCGATCGGGCCCGATCCGGCGGCGGGCCGACCCTGATCGAGGCCTTCACTTACCGGATGAGCCATCACACCACTTCCGACGACGCTTCGCGCTATCGGTCCCGGGAAGAAGTCGAGACCTGGGAGCGACGCGACCCGCTGGCCCGCTTCCGCGCCTACCTCGCGGCCCAAGGGTATTGGGACCAGGATTTCGAGGGCCGTTTGGGAGCCGAGACGGGGGCGCGGATCGAAGCGGCGGTAGCGGAGGCCGAAAAAACGCCGCCCGCTTCGCTCGAGGACCTCTTCGTTTTCACCTACAAGGAGATACCCGCCCGGCTGGCGGCACAACTAGCCGAACGAAAAATGCAGCTTGGCGGCGCCCGATGAATCTGAACATGGTCCAGGCGATCAATCAGGCCTTGGCCCAAGCCCTGGCCGCCGACGAGCGGGTCGTCCTTCTGGGCGAGGACATCGGGCCGGACGGCGGAGTCTTCCGGGCCACGGAAGGCCTGTCGGAGCGATTTGGAACCGATCGCGTCATGGATACGCCGCTGGCCGAATCCGGCCTCGTCGGCGCGGCCATCGGCATGGCCGCCCTGGGCCTCAAGCCCGTGGCCGAGATCCAGTTCCTGGGATTCATCTACCCGGCTTTCAACCAGATCGTGTCGCATGCCGCCCGCCTTCGCAACCGGACCCGGGGGCGCTTCGGCGCGCCGATCGTCATCCGGACACCTTACGGCGCCGGCGTCGGCGCCCTGGAGCACCATTCCGAAAGCACCGAAGCCCTCTTTTGCCAGATCCCGGGCCTGACCGTCGTCGTCCCGTCTTCGCCCGTTGAAGCCAAGGGCCTTTTGCTAGCCTCGATCCGGTCCGAAGACCCGGTTCTCTTCCTCGAACCGACCCGGCTCTATCGCGCCGGCAAGGAGGAAGTCCCCGAGGCAGCGTATGAGATTCCCCTACGGCGGGCTCGGATCGTCCGGCCCGGCGCCGACTTGACCATTCTGGCTTGGGGAGCCATGATCCCGATCTCGCTGCAAGCCGCCGAAGAAGCCGCCGCGGCCGGCCACTCGGCGGAGGTCATCGACCTTCGCACCCTCAGCCCGATGGATGAGGAGGCGGTCCTCGCGTCCGTCCGCAAGACCGGTCGAGCCCTGATCGTGCATGAGGCCCCGCGGGCCTTCGGCGCGGGCGCGGAAATCGCGGCTCTGCTGGCGGAGAGCGCCCTGCTTCATCTCAAGGCGCCCGTGCTGCGCGTTACCGCCCCCGACATCACCGTGCCGCTGGCCAAGTCCGAAGCCGCCTATTACGTCGACGCCGGCCGGATCGGGGCCGGAATCACGCGGCTGATGGAGTTCTAAACATGGCTCAAACTTTCCGCTTTCCGGATGTCGGCGAAGGCATCAGCGAAGGAGAGGTTGTCCGCTGGCTGGTCGCCGAGGGCGACACGATCCGGATCGATCAGCCGTTGGCGGAGATCGAGACGGACAAGGCCGTCGTGGAAATGCCATCGCCCTTCGCCGGCACGGTTCTCAAGATCCACGCCGGGGAGAAGGCCTTGATCAAAGTCGGCGCTCCTCTTGTCACCATCGGAGCGCCCGGCGAACCCGTGCCGGAGCCGTCGCTTCCGCCGAGCGCTTCGACCGCCCCGGCCGCTTCCCGCGCGCCCGCGGCCCCTGCCTCCGCTCCGCTGCCGGCCGGCGAAATTCTGGCCACTCCCCTGGTCCGGAAGCTGGCCCGCGACCTGGGTCTGGATCTGGCCGCCATCCGGCCGACCGGCCCCCAAGGCAGGACGAGCGAAGATGATGTCCGAGCGGCCGCAGCCGCGGCCGTCGCAGCCGCGCCCCGCCCGGCCATAAAAATCAAAACCAAATTTGACTTCTTCGGCGAGCTCGAGCGGATCCCGCTGCGCGGCATCCGCCGAGCCACCGCCCGGCGCATGGCCCAATCCGTGTCCACCGCGGCCCACGTCACCCATATCGACGAAGCCGACGCGACCGTCTTGATCCGGTTGCGGGAGTCCCTTCGTCCCGAGGCCGAAGCCCGGGGCGTCAAGCTGACCTATCTGCCCCTTATCGTCAAGGCCGTCGTCGCGGCTCTGGCCCTCCACCCGACGCTCAATGCCTGGATGGACGATGCGGAGGAGGAGATCGTCCTCAAGAAATACTACAACATCGGGATCGCCGTCGACGTCCCCGACGGCCTCGTCGTGCCCGTCGTCAAGTTCGCCGATCAAAAGCCCGTCCTGGAGATCGCGGCCGAGATCGCCCGGCTGGCGGCGGCCGCTCGGGCCCGCTCCCTCGACCTGGCCGACCTCAAGGGCGGCTCGTTCTCGATCACGAATGTCGGCGTCTTGGGCGGCGAGGCGGCCACCCCGATCATCAATTACCCGGAGACGGCCATCCTGGCCACGATGCGCCTCGGCGACAGGGTTCGGGCCCGGAATGGTCGGCCCGAAGTCGTCGCGACGCTCCCCCTCTGCCTGTCGTTCGATCACCGGGTCACCGACGGGGCGGAGGCGGCCCGCTTCATGGCCGAGCTCAAGGCGTTTCTCGAGGACGAAGCCCGGCTGCGGTCGGTTATTTCAACGATTTGATCCGATGGCCCTCGGCGAGCGGACCGATCAGCGCTTCTTAAGGTCTTTGGCCGCGAAACTCTGCGGCACATAGAACAGCGGCGTCCGCTTCATCTGGGCGATCTGGTCGATGATGTCCCGCAGATCGCTCTCCGAGGCCAGGTCGAGCTCATCCGACTTGACGACGAGCAGCGGGGTGGCCTGGTAGTTGAAGAAGAAGAAATCGAAGGCTTCGACCAGGTCCTCCAGGAATTTCTCACTGATGTTCTTCTCCAGGGGCGTCCCCTCGCGGGCGATCCGGCGGAGAAGCGTCGGGATCGAGATCTGAAGATAGACGACCAGGTCCGGCTTGGGAACCCGTTCGGCCAGGACGCCGTAGATTTTTTCATAGACCAGAAGCTCGTCGTCCGACAGCGTCTGGTAAGCGAAGATCTTGTCCTTCTCGAAGATGTAATCGCAGACGATCCGGTCCTCGAATAAGTCCCTTTGCAGAAGGCCCGCCTGCTGGTGATAGCGCGTCACCAGGAAGACGAGCTGGGACAGGAACGCGGCCCCGTCCTTCTCGTCGTAGAAGTCCTTGAGATAGGGATTTTCGGCCTTGTCGGCCACGATCTTGGCCTCCAGCCGCTGGCCGAGGATATTCGCGAGACGGGTTTTGCCGGAGCGGAAGACGCCCTCGAAGGCGATGTGCTTGAACCCGATCTCCGGCATTTCCCACATGATGGCTATGATCTCTTGTCCATTCCGTTATAACGGAAGAGCTTAGCCAAGTCAACGAATAGTGGCGGCGGGATGCGCCTCCCCTAGATGTTGATCCGGATGGGCAGGATGACCGTGGTGATGCCCCGCCAGCGAAGCTCCTGCTGGATGGCGAAGGCCGTCTCGTTGTGGAGGAGACGGTGGATGATGCCGGACTGGCGGAAGACCGATTGGCCTGCGAACACGGTCGACTTGGGATACTGCTTGACCACGGACTCGACCAGCCGGCTGGCGGTCTGGACGATGTCCGTCCCCAGCTCGACCTTGGAATCGGCCGCAAAGCCCATCCGCCGCGCCAAGTCCACGTACTTGGCCAGGGCTTCGCAGGTGGATCCCTCCAGGCAGGAGACCGCGTCGGCGCCCTTGAATGAGCTGATATCGACCTCGCCAACCGAGACGAAGATGAAATTGCGATAGAGCCCGGCGAACTCCCGGTTGATGGACAGGAAGGTGTGGATGCCGAAGCCGTTGTAGCCGTTGACCAGCTGGATGGCGGTCTTGGCGGCGGGATCCGGGGCCGAGGTGTTGACCGGGCCCCGGGTCGGGATGGCGGTCAGCAAATCGTCCATCTCGCGGACGCCGCCGCGGACCTTATTGTAGTGGGCTTTGGTCAGGTAGCAGAGACCGATGACGAGCGAGGTGATGAACAGGGTCAGCCAGCCGCCCAGGGCGAATTTTTCGATCGTCGTGATGACGAGAACGGTCAGGCAGACGGTCAACCCGGTCAAATGGACGGGCAGGTGCTTTTTCCAATGGTGCTCGATCTTGCGATTCTTGATAAAGAACCGCGACATGCCCGTTTCCGAGAGGGTAAACGTCAGGAAGACGTTGATGGAATACATGACCACCAGGGTCGAGATCTTGCCCTTGGAATACACAAGCAGAAGCGCCGCCGCGCCGCCCATGAGCAGGACGCCGTTCTGGATGGTGAAGCGGTCGGAGAGCGATGCGAAGCGGTGCGGGAACCAGTAGTCCGCGGCCATGTTGGCCATGACCCGGGGGCCGTCGACGAATCCGGTCTGAGCGGCAACGAGCAGGAGGGCGCCCTCCGAGAAGATGGTGATGACGGCCAGGATGCCTCCGAACGACCAGGCCCCGAAGACCTTGCCGGCCAGGACGGCGTTGAGCGTCTGGCCGGGCATCGGCACGACCTTTAGGAGCAGATAGCAGAGCAGGATGCCGCCGGCCGTGAAGGCCAGCGACGCCGCCATGTAGATCATCGTCTTCTTGCCCGTTTGGACCCGGGGTTCGCGCAGGATCTGGAGTCCGTTCGAGACGGCTTCGATCCCGGTGAACGTGCCGCCTCCCATCGAGAAAGCTCGCAAGAACAAGAAGAACATTCCTCCGCCGCCAAGTGTCAGGAGTCCCGTTCGGAAGTCCGATCGGATCTGGTGTGTGACGGGGCCGATCTGGCCGATATGGGAGAGAACGCCGTAGCCGATCATAAGCAGATGGGTCAGGACGAAAATCATGAAGATGGGGGCCAGGAAGGTGACGGACTCGCGAATTCCGCGCAGGTTGAGGATGACAAGAAAAAGGATGGCGATAAGCTCGAACTCGAGCTTGTACGGCCGCCATCCGGCAGGGAAGAAGCTGAACATGGCGTCGCCGCAGGAGACGATCGAAACAGTGATCGTCAGCATGTAGTCGACGAGCAGGGCGGCCCCGGAGACAACACCCGCTTTCTCGCCCAGGGTGTGAGTCGCGACGATGTAGCCCCCGCCGCCGGAGGGGAAATACTCGATGATCCGGCTATAGGCATAGGAGATCACGAACACGGTGAAAGCCGTAGCCAAGGCCAGGAAGACGGCTAGATAGGTGTGGGAGCCGAGCGTCCGGAAGGCTTCTTCAGGGCCATAGGAGGCGGACGACAGCCCGTCCGCGCCAAGCCCGATCCAGGCCAGGAGGGGAATCAGGGCCAGCTTGTGGAAAAGAGTGGGGTCCTTGATGCTCCTCGGCTTGCCGATCAAGGTATGCTTGATCTTGTCCTTCAACGATGCATCGTCGTTCATGACTCCGTCTCCTTTCCCCTTTCCGCGGGCTCTTCCGGATTGCGGCCCGTCGAGCATTGGCGGGGGGGGAAAAGACAATAGCGAACCTGAATATCCGCGCCATTATGGCCCCCCTCGAGCTCCGAGTCAAGACCGTGGAAGCGCCGATGGGGTCTTTTTTTAGATGTTGATCCGGATAGGCAGGATGACGGTGGTGATGCCCTTCCAGCGGAGCTCCTGTTGGATGGCAAAGGCCGTTTCGTTATGCAGGAGCCGATGAATGATTCCCGATTGGCGGAAGACCGATTGGCCTGCGAAGACGGTCGATTTGGGGTATTCCTTGACGACGTTTTCTACCAGCCGGCTGGCCGTCTCGACGATGTCCGTCCCCAGGTCGTAGCGTGAATCGGCGGGGAAGCCCAGTCTCCGAGCCAAGTCCACGTATTGGCGTAAGGCATCGCAGGCGGATCCTTCCAGACAGGCTACGGCATCCGAGCCCTTGAAGGAGCCGACGTCGATTTCGGCCACCGAGACGAAGAAAAAGCTCTTATAGAGTCCGGGGAAGCTGCGGATGATGGTCAGAAAAGTATGAACGCCGAACCCGTTGTAGCCGTTGACAAGCTGGATCGCGGTCATCTTGTGGGGATCGATCGGCTCGTGGTTGGGCCGCGAATCGGCCGGGATGGCCAGCAGCTCATCCAGCTCGCGAACCCCGCCCCGGACCTTGTTGTAGTGCCGCTTGGTCGCCAGGCAGAGGGCTACAACGATTGAGGTGAGGACGAACGTCAACCAGCCGCCCAGGGCGAACTTCTCAATCGACGTCACCACCAGGATGGTGACGCAGACGACGAGGCCGATCAGATGGATGGGCAGGTTCTTTCTCCACTTGGGATCGGTCTTCCGATTCCGGATGAAGAATCGCGACATGCCCAATTGGCTGAGCGAGAAGGTCAGGAAGACGTTGATCGAATACATCACGACCAGGGTCGTGATGTTGCCCTTGGAATAGAGGAGCAGGACGATGGCCGCCCCGCCCATCAGCAGGACGCCGTTCTGGATCGAAAAGCGGTCGGAGAGCGAGGCGAAGCGGTGCGGGAACCAGTAGTCGACCGCCATGTTGGCCATGACCCGCGGGCCGTCAACGAACCCGGTTTGGGCCGCGACCAACAGGAGCGCCCCCTCCGTGAAAATGGTCACCACCGCTAGGGCCGGACCGAACGACCAGCCGCCGAAGACTTGGCCGGCCAAGACGGCATTGAGGGTGCGGCCGGCCGTCGGCCGGACGCCGATCAGGAGATAACAGATCAGAATGCCTCCCGCGGTGAAGGCCAGCGAGACGGCCATATAGACCATCGTTTTTTTACCCGTCTCGGCCCGCGGCTCGCGCAGGATCTGAAGGCCGTTGGAAACGGCCTCGATTCCGGTGTAGGTTCCGCCACCCATCGAAAACGCTTTAAGAAAGAGGAGAAGCATCCCGCCCGCCCCGAGGGTGGTCAAGCCGCCGCGGAAGTCGCCGCTGATCTTGGCCGTGACGGCTCCGATCTGCGGGACATGGCTGAAGATGCCGTAGAGGATGAGAAAAAGGTGGGTCAGGACGAAGACGGCGAAAATGGGAGCCAGGAACTGGACGGATTCCTTGACACCCCGCAGGTTGAGCACGACGAGGAGGATGATGGCGGCGATGTCGAAGGGGATCTTGGCCGAATGCCAGGAGGCCGGAAAAAAGCTGAAGATGGCGTCGCCGCAGGAGACGATGGAGACCGTGATCGTCAGCATATAATCGACCAGAAGGGCCGAGCCGGAGATGACGCCGGCCTTCTCGCCCAAGGTATGGGTAGCGACGATGTACCCGCCGCCGCCGTGGGGGAAGTACTCGATGATCCTTGTGTAAGCCCGGGATATAATCAGGACGGTGAACGCCGTGGCCAGGGCCAGGAAGAGGGCCAGGTAGGTATGGGACCCGAGCGTCTTGAACGCCTCCTCGGGACCGTAGGAGGAGGAGGACAGGCCGTCCGCCCCCAGCCCGATCCAGGCCAATAGGGGGATAAGGGCGAGCTTATGGAAGAGGGTCGGGTCCTTGATGTTCCGGGGACGTCCGAATACGGTGTTTCGGAAACGGGATTTGAAGCCGCTCTCTTCGGTCATGGCCTGCGCCCCCTCCAGATCGGACGGAAGGCGGGGTTCGAATCGGCGAGTCGGATCGAGGCCGCAGAGAAGAGCATGAGCGCGGCTATTCTAACAGATGCGAAAGGCCTGTCAACGGGGCGGACTTGGCCGGTCTAAGAGGCCCTCCGTCTTGACTAATGCGAAGGCGAATGGTATCCAATAGGCCTCGAGTTCATCATTCATTAAAGGCCTTGCTCTGGAGGATTCCATGCACGGTTGGACCGGGTATTTTCTACGCGTCGACTTGACGGCCAAAACTTGGCAAAAGGAATCCTTCACGGAAGAATTCGCCCACAAGTGGGTCGGCGGGCGCGGCTTCGCCGTCAAGATCCTTTACGATGAGGTCAAGCCCGGAATCGATCCCCTCGGCCCTGAGAACAAGTTCGTGGTCGCCCTGGGACCGATCTCCGGCATCCCCTCCCCGAATACCGGCAAGGCTGTAGTGGCCGCCATCTCTCCCCTGACCGGGTTTTACGGCGACGGCAACCTCGGAACCCGGGTCGCCGAGCAGCTTCGCAAGGCCGGCTACGACGCCTTGATCGTCGAGGGCCGGGCGGAGCGGCCAACCCTGCTCTCGATCGAGGACGACAAAGTCGAATTCCTGCCCGCCGACGAAGTCTGGGGACAGGGCACCTACGCCTGCAACGACTGGATTTACGCCAAATACGGCAAGGGCGTCGGCGTTCTCAATATCGGCCAAGGCGGCGAGTCCATGGCCCGCTACGCCGTCGTCCGCAGCCTGGAAGGCCGGGCCGGCGGGCGCCCCGGAATCGGCGCGGTGATGGGGTCCAAGCGGCTCAAGGCCGTCGTGGTCAAAGGGACGAAACCGATCCCTCAGGCCGACCCGGAGGCCATGAAGATCCTGGGCTCGGGCGATCTTCGCAAAGTCGGCCAGATCGACAAGCAATCCGGCTGGTCGATCCAGAGTACGACCGGGGTCCTGCCGTTCTGCAACGAAGTGGCCGGGCTGCCCGTCCGCAACTTCCGCAAGACCCATCATCCCGACGCCTGGAAAGTAGACGGTGAGCGCTGCAACAACGCTCGGGTGGCCACTTACGGATGCCCGACTTGCACGATGCGCTGCGGCATCACCATCCACGACGACGAGGGCCGGGAGTCGGAGCTGGACTACGAGAACGTCGCTCTTCTCGGCCCCAACCTGGAGATCTTCGATCTGCCCCAGGTCGGCGCGCTCAACTATCTCTGCGATGACTACGGACTAGACACCATGTCGGCCGGCTGCACCTTGAGCTTTTACGCCGACGCCATCGACCACGGCGCCGCGAGCGGCGATTTCCGGTTCGGCGACGCCAAGCGAGCCAAGGAGCTCCTGGGGCTGGCCGCCCGCCGGGAAGGCCCGATCGGCAACCTTCTGGCCGACGGATCGCTGCGCATGGCCCGGGCTTTCGGTCACGGCTCCGAAGCCTATGCCATGCAGGTCAAAGGCCTTGAGGTCGCCGCCTACAACTGCAAGTTCATCCCCGGCCAAGCCTTGTCCTTCGGCGTCGCCCCGATCGGGGCCCATCACCGCGAGGCCTGGATCATCACCTTCGAGATCAAGCATTCGACCCGCGAGTCCTACGGCCCCGAAAAGGCCGCCAAGGTCATCGAGCTGCAGCGCATCCGAGGCGGCCTGTTCGAGTTCATTGTGGCTTGCCGCTTCCCCTGGATCGAAAACGGCTGGCCGCTCGAGAACTATCCCAAGTACTTCAACACCGTGACCGGCTTGAACTGGGGCCTTGACGATATGTGGCGCGTCGCCGACCGCATTTATGCCATGATCAAGCTCCATTACCTGCGCCAGTTCCCCGACGCCGACCGGCGCGGGGATTATCCCCCGGCGATTTGGTTTGATCCCACGAACGCCGACACCGAAGGCCCCATCACCGGGAAGGTTCTGGAAATGGACAAGTACGACGGGATGCTTCAGCATTATTATGACCAGCGCGGTTACGACCGGCGAGGCATCCCGACCAAGGCCACTCTACTCTCGTTGGGGTTGGCCGAAGAAGCGGCGGCGGCCGAGAAGTTCGCCGCGCTGACCTGATCCGTGGGCCGTGGTATGAATATTCTGGTCAAGATCATCGGCCCTCTGATCTATACGGTCGGGTTCAGCGAGAAGCAGATGGACGTTCCCGCCGGAATGACGGCTGACGAGCTGGCTTCCTTACTGGGAATTCCCAAAGAACGCTCCCGGATCATGACTAGAAACGGCGCAGCCGTCGCTCCCGACGCCCGCCTGGCTGAGGGAGACAAGGTCGCCGTCTCCCCCATTTACTCCGGCGGATGAGCGAGCGCCCGGTCCTTATCGCCGGCCGCTGGCGTCCCGCCCGCGCGTCCGGGGATCCGTTTCAAGCCCTCGACCCCAAAACAGGCCGTCAACTGCCGCCCCTTTTCCCGGTTTCCTCCTGGGAGGACATCGAGGAAGCGCTCGAAGCCGGATCCCAAGCCGCCGCTCATCTATCCGAGCTGCCGGACGAGGCGATCGCTTCAGGGCTCGATCGGGCGGCCCGCCGTCTACTCGATCGAGCCGACGATCTGATTAAGACCGCCGCCGAGGAGACCGCCCTGCCGGCCGAGCCGCGCCTGCGGGCCTCGGAGCTGCCCCGGACCGTCGGCCAGTTACATCAGGCGGCCGCGGCGGCCCGCGACGGCTCGTGGCGGCGGGCAACAATCGACACCAAGCTCAATATCCGTTCCCGGCTCGAACCGCTGGGCGGCCCTGTCGCCGTATTGGGACCGAATAATTTCCCGTTTGCCTTCAATGCCGCCTCGGGCGGCGATTTCGCGGCCGCTCTGGCGGCCGGAAACCCCGTCCTGGCCAAAGCCCATCCCGGGCATCCGGAAACGACCCGGCTCCTGGCCGAAGTCGTCTCGGCCGCCCTCCAAGAGGCCGGCTTGCCGGACGCGGTCTTTCAGATGATTTACCATATCCGACCCGAAGACGGCCTTCGCCTGGTCGCCGATCCGCGCCTCGGAGCCACGGCATTCACGGGCGGCCGTTCGGCCGGGCTTCGCCTGAAAACCGCTGCGGAGGCGGGCGGCCGGCCGATCTACTTGGAAATGTCCGGGATCAACCCCGTCTTCCTGCTTCCGGCCGCCTTGGAAGAACGGGCCGGGGAGTTGGGGGATGCTCTCTTCGCTTCCTGCAGTTTGGGCGCCGGTCAGTTCTGCACCAAGCCGGGCCTGGCCGCTTTCATCGCCGGAGGGGCCGGCGATCGCTTTGTCGCCGCCGCCGCAGCGGCCTTCCGAGGCGCTCCGGCCGGGTATCTGCTCGGTCCGGGCGTCCTGGATGCGCTGCGCGGATCGGTCGAGCGGATGATCGCGGCCGGCGCCGAGCTCCTGGCCGGAGGGCGGGCCCTCCCGCCCCCGGGCTTTCGGTACGAGAGCTCGCTGCTTCGGATTTCGGCCCGGGATTTTCTCCGCCGCCCCGCGGATTTCCAAAGCGAGGCTTTCGGCGCGGCGACGATTCTCGTCGTCGCCGCGGCGGAAGCCGAACTCGTCGAAACGGCCCGGGCCATCGAAGGGACTCTGGCCGCCTCCATATACTCGGGCCGCGGTTCGGACGACGAGCCTCTCTACGAGAGGATCGCGCCTCTTCTGGCCGGGAGAACGGGCCGGCTCCTCAACGATAAAATGCCGACGGGGCTGGCGGTCGTCGCCTCTATGGTCCACGGCGGGCCCTTCCCCGCCTCTGGCCACCCCGGCTTCACCGCGGTCGGCCTCCCGGCGGCCATGACCCGCTTTGCCGCCCTGAGGGCCTATGACAATGTCCGGCCCCACCGCCTGCCCCTCGATCTCCGCGATCCGAACCCGACCGGGCGGATGTGGCGGGCGATCGACGGCGAATGGACGCAGGCCTCGATCGGGCCCCGCTGAAGCCGGAAGACAGGCCTAACGATAGAGGCAAAGATAAGCCGCGTCGGCCGCGACTTTAAGCTGGAATTTTCGGTTCGATTCGACTTCAAAGCTTTGTCCCGGCCCGTATTCCCGCCATTGCGGTTGACCCGGCAGTCGGACCGTCAGCGCGCCGCTGATGACGGTCATGATCTCCTTGGAGGAAGTCCCGAACTCGTATTCGCCCGCGGCCATAACCCCGATGGTAGCGGGCCCGTCGGCCGCCTGGAAGGCGATCGACTTGACCCGGCCGTCGAAATATTCGTTCACTTTGAACATGCGGGTTCTCCTTGAAGCCCTTTCTCCCGGGCCAGAATCTCGACTGCCAGATTGGCCTGCATGGCCGCGACCGCGGCGACGCGCGGAGCCATCGGCGCCGAGCAGGCGTCGCATTCGCTGCTCTCGTCCCCGATGATGTAAAGGCGCCCCAGTTCGCGCTGGCGCAAGGCGTTGTTGTCGCCGAAGCCGGCCAGACCCGACCCGACGATGATCGGACGCTCCGGGAATAGCCGCAGCCAGGTCTCGACCAGCATCTGCTTCTGGTCGGCCGCGTCGAAGGCTTCGATCAAGAGGTCGGCTTCGCCGAACAGCGAGGCTACATTGGCCGGGTCGACCCGGACAACCCGGATATCGTATTTCGAATACGGGTTCATGCGCCGCAGATTCTCGGCCAAGGCCTCAACCTTAGGCCGTCCGATCTGGTCGACGAAATAATATTGGCGGTTGAGGTCGGAGGCCTCGAGGACGTCGAAGTCCGCGATGATCAGCCGACCCACCCCCGCCCTGGCCAGCGCGGCGGCGGCGTTGGAGCCGAGCCCCCCGGCGCCGGCAATGCCGACGACCGACCGGTCGAGCGCGGCCAACACATCCAGGTCTCTTTTAAGAAAGAAGCTCTTTTTAAGGTCGGACATGGAGTTGCTCTCCGCGCGATGTCCGATGACCCCTTAGGCCGCCAAGCGCCCGACAATCCAAGCCGCGGCTAGCAGGGCCAGCGCCCCGGCCGTCGACCAGGCGTTTTTCGAGAAGCCCGATTTCTCGGCCCGGCCGGCCAGAGCCAAGGCCGCGGGGACGAGGAGGGCCGAGAGTCCCGCTCCCAGGCTGCCGTTGATAAAAACATATCGAAGAACGCGGGGCAAGCCTTCCGCGACCCAGAACTCATAGCGGAAAGCATAAGTGATGAGGATGGCGAAGGCGGCATGTCCGCCATAGGAGGCCAGGATGCCGACCAGGGCGCCTCGCCAGGCCCGGGCCGGTCGGCCTGTCCGGAGAAGGATCCAGGCCGCGGCATCGAAGAGCACGCCGACGCAGACGATAGCCAGGAGATGGCAGTAGAACGGAGGCGCGTTGACCAGCTTGAAAAGGGCCGCCATGAGGCCGGCCGCGGAGGCCGTGCCGAAAACGGGGGCCGTCCCCTTTAAAAAGCCGAGCAAGAAGAAAGCCCCGGCCGTCAGCCAGGCCGAGCTGTAGGGAATCTCGAGCTTGGAAAGGGTCTGGCCGCCGACGATTTCGAGAAGTCCCCAGGCTGAGCCCAGGGCCAACGCCCAGAGCCACGATTTTGAGTTCTTGATGATCATTTCGGGTGCCCTCGGACTTCATAATTATCATAGGCGCCGACCCGGCGCAATCCCGCCCTGCGCGGCAAGGACGAACTCCCCCTCTTTACAAAGCGGGAAGCGATCTGGTAGATTACCGGACCGCTCCGAGCCGGAGCGGCTAAAGTCGGCCCTTCGCCGGCCATGCCCTCCGGCCAATGGGTGAGGCGGGAAACGGCCTTGCCTTCCATCTTTGAAAAGGAGGATCGATGATCCACTCTCTGTCTCCGTTCCGTTCCCCCATCCGGACGATCGCGGCCGTGCTCGGCCTCGCTTTCGTCCTCGCCGCGGGCCTTCCCGCCCTCGCCCAACAGACCGAAAAGGCCAAGGAGGCCGAGAAGCCCGTCCGGATCACCGAAGAGATCCAGGTCATCGGCCAGATGCCCCGCGACCAGCCGGTCTCTACCGTGACCCGGATCGATTTCACCAAGCTCGAACAAAACCGGCCGCTCGACCTGGCCGAAGCCATCCGCTACGCACCCGGCGTCTATGTCACGGTCGGCAACAAGAGCGAGTTCACCCTCAAGCTGAGGGGCATGGACTCGCGCCGCATCGTCCTGCTCATCGACGGAGTCCCGAGCTACGAGCCCTACTACGGCTCGTTCGATCTCAAGACCGTGGCCGCCGCCGGCATCGACACTCTGCAGATCACGAAAGGTCCTTCCTCGGTGCTCTACGGCCCCAACACCCTGGGCGGCATCGTCAACGTCATTACCCGCCGGCCCGGGAGCGATCCGTACCTGACCCTCAACGCGGGATTCGGCGCCGACCGGACCCGGTCCGGCGGCCTTGACGGCGGCTTCCGGCTGGGCAAGTTCTCGCTCGCCGGCAACCTCGGCTACCAAGGCTCGCATGGCTACGCCTACCCCGATGCCGCGACAGGCGAGGACGTAACCTACGCCAATACGAGCTATCAGCGCTTCAACCTGAACGCCAAGCTGTTTTACGCCCCCTCCGACACCACCGAGCTCATGATCAACGGCAACGTTTACACGTCCGATTACGGCATGCCGGCCGCGCTCGGCGTCCAGTCGGCCCGTTATTGGCGGTTCAAGAACTGGGACCGCTATGGCTTGAACGCCGGCGGCTTCACCTCCCTGGGGGGCGACTCGACGCTGCGCTTCCGGGCCTTCGCCGTGAACTACCAGAACACGCTGGACCAGTACAAGGACAAGGCCTTCTCCATGCGGCAGTTCGAAAGCACCTTCGATAATTCGGTTTACGGAGCCTTCGCCCTGGCCGATTTCGGCTTGACCGCTAAGAACCGCCTGAAGGCCAGCTTGAACTTCCAAAAGGATATCGCCCGCACCCAGGACGATATAAACCTGCCCTTCGTCGAATACAACCAAGGGACATTCTCGGCGGCCCTGGAGGACGAGCTCAGGCTAACCGGCCAATGGCGGCTCGTCGGCGGAGTCAGCCTGGACGTTATCGACAAGTTCGTCGGCGACGCGACTTCGCGGCTCAACCCGATGCTGGGCCTGAAGTTCAGCCCGAACGAAGCGCTGGACCTGCATGTCTCGGCCTCGATGAAGTCGCGCATGCCTAACATGCGGGCTCTTTATTCGGCCTCGAGCGGCAACCCCGACCTGCTTGGCGAGACCGGGACCAATGCCGAGCTGGGAGCCGTCTGGACCAAGGGCGTCTTCATCTCGGCCTCTCTCTTCACTTACCGATTCAAGAACATGATCGACACCTATACCCTCCCCGACGGAACCCGCCGCTACATGAACGTCGGGAAGGCCCACATCACGGGCGCCGAAATCCAATTGCAGAAATCGATCGGCCCCCTGGACGCGACCCTCAACTACACCAACCTCGATCATCGCAACGACGTCGACGACCGGCCATTGGATGCGCTTTCGCCGCACAGCCTGAACTTCGACCTGACGGTCCGGCCTCTGGTCGGCTTCCGGCTCAGCGTCTATGGCATGTTTGGATCGCAATCGTCCTGGTGGGATTCAAAGGCCGCTAAAGTCCTCGATATCCCCTCTTATTTCAATTTGGACGCCGTCTTGGCCTACGATTGGAAGATGATTCAGCTTTTCGTCAAGGCGACCAACCTGCTCAACGACTACTTCTATGTCGAGCCGATCTTCCCGTGGCGGGGACGGTTCATCGAATTCGGCGTTAAGATGAGAGCTTTCTGATTACGACGACGCATCGGGAGGCTCGGATCGGCCGAAGCCGGTTCGGGCCTCTCCCCCATCCGATTCGAATCGCCGCGTCGGGTCAAAGCCCAAGGTCGGCCGCGATCCCCTGCATCGCTCCGAGGGCGATACTGATGAATTCGTTCAGGTCGAGGCCGAGGTGGCGGCATTCTTCGATCTCTTCGCGGCGGGCGCCCTTGGCGAAGCTCTTCTCCTTGAAGCGCCGCTTGACGAATTCCAGATCGATTGCGGCCAGCTTCCGCTCCGGATGCATCAGGGCGGCGGCGATGATGAGGCCGGTCAGGGGATCGACGGCGAAGATCGACCAGTCCATGGGGTTCTCGCACGGCGCCTTGCCGGCGTGGGCCCGGACGGCATGGACGACGGCCGGGTCGAAGCCCAGGCCCTCCAGAATCTTGACCGTTTCGACCGTGTGAAGCTCAGGGCTCTTCTCGGTCAGCTCATAGTCGAGATCGTGGATGAGGCCGGCCAATCCCCACGGCGCCGGATCGTGGCCGAGCCGGACGGCCAGCGCGTTCATGCAGGCCTCGACGGCCAGACAGTGCTTGATGAGGTTCTTGTTCTTGAGATGGGTCTTGAGCAGCTCCAGGGCGTCTTGTCGGGTCATTGCTGTTTTCCTCCAGATCGGGTTGAGACGGGGGCCGAGCCTCCCGCGACTTTTAGAATAAAAATGGTGCTCCGGTCTCTCTCCTGGTCATAAACCGGAATCCACAGTCCGGCGGCGGTGACGATCGGCTGGGCGCGGACGACGAGGCGGGCGGCGAATCCCGCCGCCAGAAGAAGCGCGGCGGCTGCAAGCGCGGGTCGTTTCGGCATGGGAAATCATCTTAGCACGGCCGGCGCGGGGGCTCAAACGGGCCCGGCCCGGTCCTTTACTCGGCCGGCCGCTCCGTGTTAGAATCTCGGCTCAATCGATCATTTCGATAGGAAAACAATGGTCAACTATATTCTGCTCTACAAGATCAAGAAAAAGGTCAAAGCCATGATTAAAGAGAAGCTGGCCCTGGGCGAGCTGGCCACGACCCCGAGCTCCTGCCTGGATTGCCTGGCTACCGATCTGAGCTGGGAGATGTACTACCTGATGAAAGATAAAGAGGAGGACTGAAGCTTAGTCATTCGAAGCTTCTGTCCCCGGAGCGGGTCCCCCGACTTTCGATCAGAGGAGCCCGCGAAGGGAGCTGATCAGCCGCCCCGCTTGATCCGCTCCTTGGCCTCCCGCCACCATTCCATCCGCTTGCGGACGTCTTTTTCGAAGCCCATTCCGCCCGGCTCATAGAACGCCGTCTCGCGAAGCCGCTCGGGCATGGTCTCCATATCGGTTGTGCCCAAGGCCTCGTCGTGGGCATAGCGATAATCCTGGCCATAGCCGATTTCCTTCATCAAGCCCGTCACCGGGTTCCGGATCGACAAGGGCACGGGCTCATGCGGATGCTCCTCGATATCCTTCCGGACGGCGGTCAGAGCCGTATAGACCCGGTTGCTTTTGGGGGCCGTTCCCAGATAAACGACCGCTTCGGCCAAGGCCAGCTCCCCCTCCGGAGTGCCCAGAAAGTCATAGGCTTCCTTGGCATGCAGGGTCACGGCCAGGGCCTGCGGGTCGGCTAAGCCCACGTCCTCGGAAGCGAACCGGACCAGCCGGCGGGCGATGTAGAGCGGGTCCTCGCCGCCGGCCAGCATCCGGGCCAGCCAATAGAGGGCGGCCTGGACGTCGCTGTTGCGCAGGCTCTTATGCAGCGCGGAGATAAGATTGTAATGCTCCTCCCCCGTCTTATCGTAGAGCAAGGTCCTTTTCTGCAGGGCTTCGCGGACGTCCTCCAGGCCGATGATCGGCCCCGCGGCCAGCGAGGCCGCCAGCTCGAGGCTGTTGAGGGCCCGTCGGGCATCGCCGTTCGATTGCTCGATCAGAATCGCCCGAGCCGTTTCGTCCAGCCCGCGCCCCAACCGCCCCAAGCCGTGGACCTCGTCCGCCAGGGCATCGTCCAGAATGAGCGAGAGAGCCTCCGGCGAAAGGGCGTTGAGCAGGAGGACTTTGGTCCGGGAGAGAAGCGGAGCGATGACCTCGAACGAGGGATTCTCCGTCGTCGATCCGAACAGGATGATGTCGCCCCTTTCGACATAGGGCAGAAACGCGCCCTGCTGAGCCTTGTTGAAGCGGTGGATCTCGTCGATGAAGATGATCATCGGCTGGCCGTAAAGCCGGCGATGGCTTTCGGCCCGGGCCATGACCTCCTTGACCTCCTTGATGCCGGATAGGACGGCGCTGAAGAAGGAATAGGGCAGGTCGAAATGGCGGGCCAGCATCATGGCCAGGGTGGTCTTGCCCGAGCCGGGAGGGCCCCAGAAAATCAACGAAACGAGCCGCCCGGACTCGATGAGCTGGGTCAGGATCTTGCCCTTGCCCAGGAGGTGGTCCTGGCCGCGAAGGCGCTCGAATCCGCTCGGCCGCATCCGTTCGGCCAGCGGAACATGGCTCTCGCTTCGGCTCATCGGGCCGGATTATATCATATTGACGGCCCGCTCCCGGTCGTGCTAAGGTGAGGACGATTTTAAGGGGCGCTCGCCCCGGAATCCGCCATGACCAAGGCTAAACCGACCAGCAAGCTTTTTTTCCGGCTCGACGAAGTCAGCCGCCTGACCAAGGTCGACGCCTCCACCATCGAGGCCTGGGAGAAGGAGTTCCCTTTTCTCCAGCCCGGTCAGACCGGCGGCGGCCAGAAGATCTTCCGGGCCAAGGATGTCGAAATTCTTATCCGGATCAAGGAGCTTCTGGACGGCAAGAGCGTCACGCTGGCCGGGGCCAAGCGCCGCATCGAAGAAGAGCAGGGGCTGCGATCGGCGGAGCCGGTTCATCCCGACCGCCTGCGCAAAGCCCTCCTCCTCGTCCGGGAGGAGTTGCAGGACATCTCCAGCGCTCTGGCCGGCCGGCCAAAAAAAACCTAGCCGTCGGTCCTGCCTTTTTGTTATAATGCGGTCCCTTTTAGGGTCGGGACAATCGGTCGCTTCGGCCGTAGCCCCGAGGGCTCTTAGTGTCGGGACAATCGATCGCCTCGATCGTAGCCCCGACCACTTTTTAGTGTCGGGACGTGGCGCAGCCTGGTAGCGCACATGCTTGGGGTGCATGGGGTCGGCGGTTCGAATCCGCCCGTCCCGACCATCTTTCCTCCGTTGGCTTCTCCCTGACGAATTCCTGGGGAAACGAGACGAACATGACAAATCCCGATCCCTCCGACCTCAAGGCTCAGGTTTTCGACTTAGCCGGCCGGTCCTGATGAAGCCTCTCCCCCCCCCTCCTGCGCCTCGGTCCCTCCCTGCCGATGGACGGCCGCTGATCCTGCTCTGCAACGATGATGGTTTCTTCCGCGAAGAGATCCGCATCCTCCATCGGCGCCTGCGGAGCCTGGGGCGCACCGTGATCGTGGCTCCCGACCGGGAGCGGAGCGCCGCCTCCCTGGCCGTCACCCTGCGGCAGCCCCTTCGCCTCCAGCGCCACACGCCCTCGATCTGGTCGGTCGACGGGACTCCCGCCGACTGCCTTTATTTCGCTCTCCGCAAAATCCTTCCCCGGCGCCCGGACCTTCTCATCTCGGGGATGAACCCGGGGCCCAACTTGGGCCAGCAGGACGTTCACTACTCCGGCACGGTCGCGGCTGCGGTTCAGGCCCTCTTCCTCGGCCTTCCGGCCATAGCCGTTTCCATGATCCCGGACGCCCGCGGCCGATTCCACCTGGGATTCGCGGCCTCCGTCGTCCGCGAGATCGCCGGCCGGATTCTGGCCGACGGCCTGCCGACGGGCCTTGCCTTGAACATCAACATCCCCGCCCCCCCGGTGCGCGGCATCAAGATCACCAAACTGGGTTGGAAGTATTACGATCCCGAGATCATCGAGAAATGCGATCCCCGCGGCAACGCCTACTATTGGATCGGGACAGGGCATCCCAGCCATATCGGCGACCGGGATTCCGACGTCAAAGCCGTCGATGCGGGCTGGATCTCGATCACCCCGATCCACACCGACGTGACGGCTCACGAAACGCGCCGCAGCCGCCGCATCCGGACCCTGGCCCGGCCGCTGTAAGCCGCTTAAGCCTTCGGCTCCCCCGCGTCCCGGCCGGATCGATCCGACTTCCGATGCTTCAGGAACTCCAGAACCGCGGGCAGAAGCGAAATGACGATGATGGCGAAAATAACCAGAGAGAAGTTCTTCTTCACGAAGGGGATGTTGCCGAAGAAATAGCCTCCGAAGGTGAACAAGGCCACCCAGGCGAGGCCGCCGATCAAATTGTAGCTCAAGAACCGGACGTAGCTCATGCGGCCGATGCCGGCGACGAACGGGGCGAAGGTCCGGACGATCGGGACGAAGCGGGCAATGATAATCGTTTCCGCTCCGTATTTTTCATAAAAATTATGAGTCCGCTCCAGGTAGGACTTCTTGAAGATGCGGGAGTTCTCTTTTTGGAAGACCTTGGGCCCGATGATCTTGCCGATCCAATAGTTGACCGTATCCCCAAGGATCGCCGCGACCGCCAGCAGGGCGAAGAGCGTCAGAATATTCAAGTCCCCCCGGGCGGCGAACGTTCCGGCCGCGAAGATCAGCGAGTCCCCCGGCAGGAAAGGCGTCACCACAAGCCCCGTCTCGCAGAAGATCACCCCGAAGAGAATGAGGTAGGTCCACGAACCGGCCTGCTCGATGAGCGCGCTAAGATGGGTATCCAGGTGGAGGACAAAATCGACGATTCCGGACAGAAAGCCCATGGGGTCTCCTTGAAACGGGGAAGGCGTCTTATACCCCAAGGCCGGCGACCCTGTCAATCCGCAGCCGGCCGGTTCCCCCCAAGACCGGGCCCGTTCTGGTAGAATAGGCGGCATGGACGCCTTGATCGCCCGCATCGATCGCGCCCTGGACGCGCTGGCCGGCCGCGAATCGGCCTGCGATCTCTGCCCCCGCGACTGCGGGGCGGATCGGGCCGCCGACGCGGCGGGCGTCTGCGGCATCGGCCGCGGAGCCGGGCTGGCCCAGGCCTTACTCCATTACGGCGAGGAGCCCGTGCTTTCGGGGCCGGAGGGTCCGCCGGGCCGGGGCTCTGGAACGCTCTTCTTCACCGGCTGCAACCTGAAATGCCTATTCTGCCAAAACCACCAGATCAGCTGGAGCCGCGCCGGCCGCCCGGTCTCGGACGCCGATCTGGCCGAGGCGATGCTCCGCCTCCAGGCGGACGGGGCTTACAACATCAACCTCGTTTCGCCGAGCCATGTGATTCTGCCGATCCTGCGGGCCCTGCGCCTGGCCCGGGGCGGCGGCTTGAACCTGCCCCTGGTTTGGAATTCCAACGGATATGAAAAGGAAGCGGTCGTGGCCAGACTGTCCGGAATCGTGGACGTCTACCTGCCCGACTTAAAATACGTCTCGCCGCGGCTCGCGGCCCGATATTCGGGCGCGGCGGATTATTTTGAGCGGGCTTCGGCGGCGCTGCAGGAGATGTACCTCCAGCAACCCGACCTCGTTCTGGACTCGGGCGGCCTGGCCCAACACGGGATGATCATCCGCCATCTGGTCCTGCCCGGATGCGAGGAAGACAGCCTGGCCGCGCTGGAATGGATCGCCGGCTCCCTCTCCCCCTCCGTCGGCCTCAGCCTGATGAGCCAGTATCATCCCTGTCACAAGGCGCCCCCCGAGCTTCGCCGCGGGGTGACATCGGAGGAGTATGGCCGGATCCTGGCCCGGGCCGAGACTCTGGGATTCGAAAGCCTCTTTGCTCAGCCTGAAGTCTTCGCTCCCGACGAACACCTTATCCCGGATTTCGATCGCGATCGGCCGTTCCGCTGGAAGGCGGACTGAGACTCAGTCGCCGGGCCCGATCCGGACGGCCTTGGCCAGCTCCGCCTCCGCAAATCCGAGGGCCGGGGCCAGCTCGCGCAGTTTGGCCTGAATGAGCTGAACGTTTTCCGGCCCCATCCGAAGCAGATGTTTCTGGGGCGCGCTCAGACCCTCCAGCCGCGGATCGATGCAGACGAAGACGGTGACCGTCTTGACAACCTCGATCGGCGCCTCGACCACCGGCGTACGGAGCAGCTCGTTGACGGCTTTGAGCAGGACGCGGTGAAAATCACCCTGCGGGTAGCCCAAGTCCCGATAGGCCTGGCGGATCTGGGCTTGGAAATCCCGGTAGAGCTTGGCGCTGCCCGCGACGCTGACTGAGTCCAGGACATCGGCCACGACGTTGTAGCGCTCGTACGAGGCCGGGTTCAGATATGTCTTTCCGCCTCGCGCGACGGTCGTGAAGGGGCCCTTAAGAGTGAAGAAGTCGGCCTGGGGCCGGGGGGTTTGCCCGTTGGCCACCGCATCCACGGCGGCCACGAACCGCCGGATGAGGTCCTTGGAGCGGATCCATTGCATGAAGAAGGGGTTGGTCGAAACGTCACCGGCCAGCTCGCGCAGCAGCCCATCGCTTTGGTCGAGGGCCGCGGTGACGGCCCCGGCCGCGGCGGGCTCACCTGCGGCCGCCGCATCGGGCCGGACGGCCTCGACCGCCGGCTTGTCGAGGGAATCGGCCGGCTTGCCGCGATCGGCGAGGAACAGATAGTAGACGCCGGCGGCGGCGATCAGGATGATCAGGATGACGATCGCCGTCCTTACAATCTTATGGCTTTCTTCCATGGTTCCGGCCTCACTTGATCTTCTGGAGCTCGATCCGGCCGGACGGCGTCCGCAGGACGATGGAGGCCTCGCCCCCGCCGAGCTTGAGATCGGCTTTTCGGCCGACGCCGGGCGAGGCCCAGTCCCCGCTGATGCCGCCCCAGGCTTCGGCGTCGATCCGGGCGCTCACCGTCGGTTCGAGCGCCAGGCTCAGGTCGCCGGTGCGGACGGTCAACCGGACGGCGTCGTCGCGGCGCAGATCCAGAAGCTCAGCCCGGATCCGGCCGCGCGCAACCGTGGCGTCCAGCCCGCCGGAGAAATTCTCGACCGTCAGGTCGCCGTCCAGGACCGAGACCTTGGCCCGGCCGTAGAGGTCGGCGATCAGGATGTTGCCCTTCTGGGTGGCCGCCTCCTCCAAGGCCAGGGAGCGCGGCACGTTGAGAAAATAGTGCACCGGGTAAACCGCCCGGTCGTCGCCTTCCCAGCGCGTGCGGACGCCCAACCGACCCGCCCCTTCCTCGACCTCGAACCGGGGCCGTCCCGTGCGGCGAGCGACGGGCCAGCCGAATCGGGCCGGCCCCGCTTGGTCGGATTCAACCGTGATCTCGATCTCGTTGCGGTCCCAGCCCCGAATCTCGACGTCGCCGTCGAGGTTCCTCAAGGCTAGGACGCCTCCCGGCGAAAACGGGATCAGACGGTGGAATTCGCGCCGGGTCTCATCCGGGCCGGCGTTGGGATCGTCGAGGACGATGAGGCAGGCCATGGTCGTGGCCGCCCAGGCCAGGACGGCGAAAAGGACGGCGGTGCGGCGGATGCGGCGGGGTGTGCTCATGATCAAACCTCCGGCCCTCCGGTCAATCCTTGTAGAGGGCGTCGATCAGGTCCTTGTATTTGGCCTCGACCAGGGTCCGTTTGACCTTGAGGGTCGGGGTCAGCTCCTCGCGCTCGATCTCGAACTCGCGGTCGAGCAGAACAATCTTCTTGATCTTCTCATAGGGCGCCAGGTTGGGGGTGGCCTTGTCGATCTCGGCCAGCAGGAAGCGGCTGATGCGGACATCGGAGAGGAGAGCCGTATACCCGGGCGCCTGGATGCCGGCTGAACGGGCATAGGCCTCGATCTTCTCCTTGTCGGGCACGATCAAGGCCGAGATAAACTTGCGCTTGCCGCCCACGACGACGGCCGTGGCGATATACGGGTTCTGCTTGAGCAGGTTCTCGATCGGCTGCGGCGCGACGTTTTTTCCGCCGGCCGTGACGATCAGGTCCTTCTTGCGGTCGGTGATGACCAGGAATCCGTCGGCATCGAAGTGACCGATGTCGCCGGTGTGGAACCAGCCGCCTTCCATGGCTTCCTTGGTCTCCGCCTCCATTTTGAAGTATCCGCGCATGACGTTGGGTCCCTGAACCAGGATCTCGCCATCGGCGGCGATGCGGACCGAAACGCCGGGGATCGGGGGCCCGACGGTGCCGAAGCGGAGATGCTCAAAGGTGTTGCAGGCCACGACCGGCGAGGTCTCGGTCAGGCCGTAGCCCTCCTTGATCGGCAGGCCCAACCCGAAGAAGAACTCGCCGATGTCCCCGGCCAGAGGAGCGCCGCCGCTGACAAAAAACTTGACCCGTCCGCCCGTCTTTTCCAGGACTTTCGAAAAGACCAGCTTGTGGGCCAGCCGACGCTTGAACCGCAGGCCGGCCGGGATGGGCTGGTGCTCGATCGACCGGCGGCCCCAATCCCGTCCCGTTTTGGCGGCCCAAAAGAAGATCTTCCGTTTGATCGGCGACCCGGCCAGGACGTTGTCCATGACCTTGCCGTAAAGCTTTTCAAACAGCCGGGGCACGCTGACCATGATCGTCGGCCGGACCTCGATCAGGTTATCGGCCACGGTCTCAACGCTCTCCGCGTAGCCGATTGAGGCGCCCTTGTAGATGAAGGCAAACGTGCACATCCGCTCCAGGACGTGCGAGAGCGGGAGGAAGGAGAGGATGGAGTCGCTCCGGTTGAAGTCGTGCTGGGAATCCAGGGCCAGGATGTTGCTGACGAAATTGCGATGCGTCAGCATCACCCCTTTCGGCACGCCGGTCGTGCCGGAGGTGTAGATGATCGAGGCCAGATCCTCCGGCTTGATCGAGCGGGCCGTCCGCTCGAAGAGGCCGGGGTCTTCGGCCTCCAGGCGCGCGCCGCGCTCCATGACCGCGGCCAGAGTCAGAAATCCTTCGGGCGCCTCGGCCTCCAGAGTGACGGCATGCTCGACCCCGGGGAGCTCGGCCCGGACGACCTCGAACTTGCGCCTCAGATCGGGCCCGGAGCAGACGACGACCGCAGCTTCGGAGTTGGAGATGATGTATTGGATCTGAGCCGGTACCAGCGTCGGGTAGATAGGCACGGTCACCCCGCCCAGGCAGAGGTTGGCGAAATCGACGAGCGTCCATTCGGGGCGGTTCTCGGAGAGGATGACGAGCTTGCGGTCGGGGCCGCAGCCTAAGCTCCGAAGCCCCAAGGCGATCCGTCTCAGGCGCCGGCCGAATTCTTCCGTCGAGATTGGGACGAAGCGTCCGTCGATCTTGACCTGCATGAGGTCGGACTTGGCGGGGTATTCGCTCAGGATATGAAGGGCGATCTGGCTGAGTGTTTCGACCATGAACTATACTCCCAAAAAATTGTCCTCGGCGGCCGAGCAAGCCGGAGGCCGTGATTCATACGTTCGCAGCGCTGAGATCCCGATTTTCAAATCGGGGTCATAAGCACCGCTCAGTATTAATCCTGCTAATACCCCGGGCTTTGCAGCCCTCAGCCGCGAAGCGGATGAGGGCGGGCTAAAGCCCGGGGTATCGAGCGGGTTTATTATATAGCATAGAACAAGAAGCAGGCAAAAAAGAGACGATGGCCCGGCCTCCCCGGAGGCCTCGGTTCGTTCTATAATACGGTCGGGAATAAATACAGCCCTCCGTTGTATAGGATACGGGAGCTCATATGCGGCCAGACGAACGCCAGGAGGAGCAAGCCTTGATTGACAGGGCCAAAGCCGGAGACGTGTCGGCCTTTGAGGATCTGGTCCGGCGCTTTCAGGGCCGCATTTACCGTCTCTGCCGCCGGATGACGGGGACCCACCAATCGGCCGACGACTTGGCCCAGGAAACCTTTTTCAAGGCCTTCCTGGCCTTAGCCGGTTTTAAGGCCGGCCTGGATTTCTATGCCTGGCTGCGGAAGATCGCGGTGAACGCGACGCTGAATTATCTCAAAGTTCGTCGACGGGAGGAGCCCCTGGGCGACCGCGACAACGCCGTCCCCGATGAGAGGCCGCCTCAGGATGAGCTCCAACGCCGTGAGGCCGAGGACCGTTTTCAGGAAGCCTTGCGGGCTCTTCCCGCCGATCAGCGCCTCGTGTTCACCCTGCGGGTGGCCGAGGGCATGAGCTACCGCGACATCGCAACCTCCCTGAGGCTGGCCCCGGGGACGGTGATGTCGCGCTTGAATCGCGCCCGCCGGCGGCTTAAAACGGCCCTGGCCGACGTTCTCGACGGGAGGCCGGCATGAGACACGAAAAAGCCATCGGGCTTGCCGGAGCGGCTCTCGACGGCGAGCTCCGGCCCCGCCGCATGGTCCGCTGGGAAGCCCATCGGCGGAACTGCCCGGACTGCGCAGCCGAAGCGAGTCGGCTGCTCCGCCTGGACGAAACAGCCAAGGCGTCGGTTGGGCCGGACCCCGGGCCCGCTTACTGGGATGGCTTCGCGGCTCGAGTCACCGAATCCATTCGGCGGCATGGCGTCCCCGAGGCAGCCGGGAACCGCTCTTTGTTCAGGGATTCCTTTATCACCCCCGAGCCTGACCTCGCAAGGCGGGCCGTGGTTTTCCCGCTCTCGCTGGCGGCACATGCCCTGATTGCGGCCTTACTGATCGTGCTTCCCCTGCTCCAGACCGGCCATCTTCCCCGAATCGAAATCACCAGCGCCTTCCTCGCGCCGCCCCCGCCTCCGCCGCCCCCGCCGCCGGCCAAGAAGGCCGCCGGCACGACGGCCAAGCGGATCAAGCCGGTCCAAGCCCAGACTTCGTTCGAGGCCGGCAAGCTGGTCGCTCCCGTCGAAATCCCCGATCAGATCGCCGAAGAGCAAATCTCCGACGTCGGAATCGAGGGCGGCGTTGAGGGCGGTGTCGAGGGCGGCGTCATCGGCGGCGTCCTG
>JAPKZJ010000113.1 GCA_026393855.1 Candidatus Aminicenantes bacterium | reverse complement strand
CAGATCGCCGAAGAGCAAATCTCCGACGTCGGAATCGAGGGCGGCGTTGAGGGCGGTGTCGAGGGCGGCGTCATCGGCGGCGTCCTGGGCGGCGTCGTCGGAGGCGTCTTGGGCGGCGTCGTCGGAGAAGTCGAAGCCCCGATTCGGGCCATCGGCGAGATCCGGGCCCCCAAGCTGGTCAAGGAAGTCCCGCCTCTCTATCCGGAGATCGCCCGTCAGGCCCGGGTCGAGGGCATCGTCATCCTGGAAGCCCAAACCGACATCTACGGCCGGGTCCAGGCCATCAAAATGCTTCGTTCCATCCCCCTGCTGGACCAGGCGGCCATCGATGCGGTGCGCCAGTGGGTCTACGAGCCGATGATCATCAACGGCCGGCCCCGCGGCGTCATCTTCACCGTCACTGTCCGCTTCACCCTGAAATAGCGCCCTCCACGCTTGACACGACCGCCCGACCGAAGATAATCGGAGGGCGCACGAAAGGAGACTCCATGCCGCTCATCGAAGTCCATCTGTTGGAAGGCCGCACCGACGATCAGAAGAAAGCCCTGCTCGAGGCCCTGACCAAAGCCGTCCAGGATGCCCTCGGTTCGCCGCTCGATTCGATCCGGATCTGGATCGAGGAGTTCACCCCGAAGGATTATATGGCCGCCGGCGTGTGGTACGGCGACCGCAAGAAATAGGGCTCAGCCCTCAAGCTCCAGCTCGGCCAACCGCTGGTCGAAAGCGGCCTTCTTCGTTTCGTACTCGCTCAGCAGGGGTTCCAGCTCCTCGAGGCAGGCGTCCACGTCGTGCCGCCTTTTATGGAGAGTCTTGGACAGTTCGCCGATGCGGGCCCCGGCCTTGGCCTGGGAAGCTTCGACGATCTCCTTGTTCATCCGGGTCAGGTCGGCCTCGGCCTTCTCCGCCTTCTTCTCCAAGGCCGCGATCCTCTGCTCGAGAGGCCGCAGGACGCGGGATTTCTCGGCCACGACGTCCGAGCGCAGCTTGCGGACCTCCTTGCGGCTCGGCGGCAGAGGGGCCGGGATGGCCGGGCCGATCGGTTCCGAACCCGCGGCCGCCGAAGGCCTCGTCCGTTCCTCCTCGCCGGACCAGCCGACCCGATCCAGGAAGCGCTCATAAGTCCCCTCGAACACGGTGATGCCGCCTTCCTGAAAGACGATCAGACGCTCGGCCAGCGCATGCAGAAACATCTCGTCGTGGGTGACCATGACGACAGCGCCCGGAAAATCCTCGATGGCGGCCAGCAGAGCGTCGCTCGACTCCAAGTCCAGATGGTTCGTCGGCTCGTCCAGGAGGAGGAGGTTGACCGGCGTCGCGATAAGCCGGCCAAGCAGGACCCGGCTTTTCTCGCCCCCCGAGAGGACGGTGATCTTTTTCAGGGCGTCGTCGCCTTCGAACATCATCAGCCCGGCTAAGAAGCGGGCTTTGCCCGGTTCAACACCGCAGTCGGCTGACTGAATCTCGTCCAGGACGGTGTTTTGGGGCACCAGGGACTGGACGTTGGTCTGCTCGAAATAGCCGGGGGCCACGGCCGCCGGGCTGGTGACGCCGCCTATCTCCGGCTTCAGGACGCCGGCCAGGAGCTTGAGCAGGGTCGTTTTGCCTCGCCCGTTGGGGCCGATGATAAAGACCCGATCGCGGGCACCGATGCACAGCCCGAAGTCCTTGATCAGGGGGTGCCCCGGCTCATACCCGAAGGTCAGCTCTTCGGCGTTGAGGGCATACTTGCCGTGAAAGGGGCGGTAAGCGAAGTCAAAAGCCAAAGTTTTGATCGTCTCCAGCTTGTCTTTCTTGCCCATCTTAGCCAGGGTCTTCTTGCGCGATTCGACCAGGCCCTGCAGCTGGGCCGAGGCTCGGAACCTGGCGATGAAGTTCTCGATCTCCTTGCGCCTCCGCTCGTCGTTGATCCGGGTCTTTTCGTAGGTCTCCTCCTCGACGGCGATCTGGGCATAGATCTTGCCGGTGTCGCCTTCGATCTTCTTGACCCGGCGGCGATGGATGGCCAGGGTATGGGTGACGACCCGATCCATGAAGCTGCGGTCATGGGTGATGAGCATCAGCTCGCTCGGCCAGGCGATCAGAAAGCGCTCCAGCCAGCGGATCGAAGTGATGTCCAGGTAATTGTTCGGCTCGTCCAGCAGGAGCATATCGAAGTCGGACAGCAGAACCTTAGTTAAGTTGAGCCGGACTTGGAACCCGCCCGAAAGCTCGAATGGAGACTTGGTCCGATCGGCCGAAGAAAATCCCAGCCCGGCCAGAACCTTTTCCACCCGCCAGACTTGGTCCCGGGCTTCGATGCGAAGCCCGTCGATCGCTTCCTCGAGGACCGTGCTCCGGCTGAACTCCAGATGTTGTTCGACGTAGCCGATGCGGTAATTGCGCGGCACCGCCACGGTCCCCTCGTCGGGCTCCTCCTGCCCCGCCAGGATCCGGAAGAGGGTCGTCTTGCCGTGGCCGTTGCGGCCGACGACGCCGACCCGCTCCTTGCGGTTGACCTTGAAGCTAATCCCCTCGAAGAGGGTTTGCTTCCCGTACCGCTTGCTGAGGTTCTCGACTTGAATCATGGCCGGACGGTCTCTTTTTTCCTCAAGCCTCGGGCAGGTAGGGACGCAGGCGCCGTACCCGCTTCAGGGCTTCCATGGCCCAGAGCGGGAAGGACGAGATGGCCAAGAGGACCGCGACATCGACGAGGCCCAGCGCCTCGACCTTGAAGATCCGCTGGGTGAAGGGGATGTAGATAATCGCGAACTGCAGCACCAGCGAGGCTCCATTGGCGATGAGCAGCTTGGGGTTGCTGAAGACGCCCAGCTTGAACAGCGACGTCTTCTGGCTGCGGCAGTTGAAGGCGTGGAATAGCTGGGCGGCGGACAGGGCGATGAGGGCCGCGGTGCGGGCCCGGTTGATCCCCTCCTTCTCGACGAAGAGGACGAAGGCGAAGGCCAGCAGGCTGCAGAGGGCTATGAATGCGCCCTGGGCCAGCATCAAGCGCGCCCGGACGCGGTCGACGATCGGCTCGTCCGCCCGGCGCGGCGGGCGCTCCATGATCGCCGGGTCGACCGGGTCCATGCCCAAGGCCAGGGCCGGCAGGCCGTCCGTAATCAGGTTGACCCAGAGGATCTGGATCGGCAGCAAAGGCACCGGCCAGCCCAAAAGCGTGGACGTGAACATGACCAGGATCTCGCCGGTATTGCAGGACAAGAGGTAGTGGATGAATTTCTTGATGTTGTCGTAGATCCCCCGCCCCTCTTCCACGGCCGCCACGATCGAGGCGAAGTTGTCGTCGGTGATGATCATGTCCGAGACTTCCTTCGTGACGTCGGTGCCCGTTATCCCCATGGCGATGCCGATATCGGCTTCCTTGACCGCCGGCGCGTCGTTGACGCCGTCGCCGGTCATGGCCACGATGGCGCCTTTCTTGCGCCAGGCCCGCACGACCCGCAGCTTGTGCTCGGGGGCGACGCGGGCGTAGACGACGGTGTGGTCGATCCGCCGTTCGAACTCCGATTCCTCCAGACGATCGAGCTCCTCCCCCGTCAGGGCCAGCGAATCGGAGGTGGCCATGCCCAGCTCGCGGGCCACGGCGACCGCGGTGGCCTTGTGGTCGCCGGTGATCATGACCGTGGCGATGCCCGAGGCCCGGCACTTGGCCACCGCCTCCCGGGCTTCGTCCCGGGGCGGATCGATCATGGCCGCCAGGCCGAGGAAGGTCAGGCTCGATTCGATACCATCGGCGTCATCGACGTCCGGCGCGGCGGCGAATTCCCGCCGGGCGATGCCAAGGACGCGGAGGGCCTGCTCGGACAGGGCCGTGTTGGCCTTGAGGATTTCGGCCGCGTCCGCTTTGCCGAGCGGCCGCGCGCTTCCGTTCTCCAGGATCGAATCGCAGCGCTCGAGCAAAACATCGGGGGCGCCCTTGACGAAGGCGGTGGCCCCGCCGCCCGTCCGGCGCAGAATGGTCATGCGCTTGCGCTCCGAATCGAAGGGGATCTCCTCAAAGAACGGCGACTCCGCCTCGAGCCCGGCTTTAGTCAGGCCGGCCTTGGCCGCGCATGTCAGCAGAGCGCCCTCGGTCGGATCGCCCACGATGCGGTGGCGGCCTTCGACGACGGTCAGCTCGGCTCCGTTGCAAAGGACCGCGCCGCGCAGAACCGCCGTCAAGTCGGCTTCGCCCGCCGGATCCACCCGGTCGCCGTCCAAGAGAAACTCCCCGGCCGGCTCGTAACCGGCGCCGGTGACTTGGTAAGTCTTCCGGCCGGTGACGACGGCCCGGACCGTCATCTCGTTCTTGGTCAACGTGCCTGTCTTGTCCGAGCAGATGACCGTGGCGCAGCCGAGGGTTTCCACCGCCGGAAGCTTGCGGATCAGGACGTGGCGGCGGACCATGCGCTGCACGCCCAGAGCCAAGGCGATGGTGACGACGGCGGGCATCCCCTCCGGAATGGCGGCGACCGCCAGGCTGACGGCGGTCAGAAACATATCCAGAAGCTTGCCTCCGCGGAGCAGGCCCATGACGAAGACGAGGCCGACCAGAACGAAACAGGCATAGATGATTAACTTGCCGAACTGCTCCAGCCGCTTCTGCAAAGGAGTTGTCTCGCGCTCGATGTCCTGGATCATGCCGGCGATCTTGCCGAGCTCGCTCCCCATCCCGGTCTCGACGACGACGGCCCGGGCCTTGCCCGTGACGACGGCGGTTCCCATGAAGATCATGTTGGCCCGGTCGCCCAACGGAAGATCATCCTCCTTCAAGGCCGAGAGGGTCTTCGGGACGGGCGTCGATTCACCCGTCAACCCCGCCTCCTGAACGGCGAAGTTCGCGGTATGGCTGCTCACCCGGGCGTCGGCGGGAACGTGATCTCCGGCCTCAAGCTCGATGATGTCGCCCGGGACAAGGTCGCCGGCCGGGAGGGCGAGACGGATCCCGTCCCGAACGGCCCGGGCCGACGGCGCGGCCATCCGGCGCAAGGCTTGCAGGGACTTCTCGGCCCGATGCTCCTGGATGAAGCCGAGAACGGCGTTGAGGATGACGATGGCGATGATAGCCGCTGCATCCACCCACTCCTGGAGAAATCCGGAGACCAAAGCGGCGCCGATGAGCACCCAGATCATGAAGTCCGCGAACTGCTCAAAAAAGATTCCGAGCGGAGTCCGGCCTTTGCCTTCCTGGAGTTTGTTCGGGCCGTGCGAAGCCAGGCGGCGCGCCGCCTCCTCCGCGGTCAGTCCTCCGGTCAGATCCGTCTTCAGTTCGCCGGCCAAGGCCGGCGGGTCCAGGCGCCACCAACGCGTCGTCGTCATATTCGTCTCTCTCTCGGGAATTCGCCCGATCGGCGATCGGAAGCACTCCATTATACAGAAGCCCGCCGCGATTCTCCACCTTCCGGCGCGAGAGGAAATCGACGATAATGGGAGCATGCTCTCGTCGCCGTCCTGGTATCCCGCCATTTTTCAGCGGACCTCCCGCCGCAGCTTCCGGTCCGACGCGCCTCTGACCGCTGACGAGTCCGCCCGGCTGGAGTCCGCGGCTCTCGCCTTTCGCCCTTTTCCCGAGGCGCGGGTGGCCTTCATCCGGAAGCCTCCCGACGCCGTGTTGCGGGGGATTATCGGGGCATACGGCCGAATCAGCGGCGCGCCCGCTTTCGCCGCGATGATCGGCCGGGGCGACGGCCCCTATGTCGCGGAACGGGTCGGATACACCGGCCAAGCTTTCATCCTGGAAGCCACCGCCCTGGGCTTGGGAACTTGTTGGGTCAGCGGCATGTTCCGGCCCGGGTCCGTCGGCCGCGAGACTCTTCTCGAGGCCGGGGAAAAGGTTTTTGCCGTGACGCCCATCGGCCGCCCGGTGGAGCGGCTGACGGCCAAGGATCGTATATTCAAAGCGCTGGCCCGGTCCGCCCAGCGGAAACCATTGTCCGAGACGGCCTCCGGGACGCCGCCCTCGCCGTGGCAGACGCAGGCCCTCGAAGCGGCGCGCTTGGCGCCCTCGGCCGCGAATCGCCAGCCCTGGCGGTTCGAAACCGGCCCGGAAGCCATCATCGTATCGGTCGCCGGCGGAATCGATTCGGGCCGCTATCCGAAGCGCCTCGACTGCGGGATCGCCATGCTCCATCTCGAGCTCGGGGCCCGGGCTGGCGGAGCGGCGGGCGCGTGGACGCCCCTCGCGGCGCCCGAGGTGGCCTGCTATGCGGTCGGCCGGCGATGACAAGTCCTCATCTGCTTCGCGGCTGAGGACTGCAACGCCTGGGGAGTCTAACGGGTTAATTTTGATTGCATTTTTTCCGGAGCCGGGTATAATACACGCTTCCTTTCGGGGAGTAGCGCAGCCTGGTTAGCGCACAGCGTTCGGGACGCTGGGGTCGTGGGTTCGAATCCCACCTCCCCGATCTCTTCTTGACCGGTTTTTCCCGACCCAAACCGCGTCCGGGCGGCGAAACGCCCGATCCAGACCCTTGACAACACGATTCCCGATTGACAAAATCTCCGCAAGCCATGAGCCGAAGCGACAGGAACATAATCGATGGCCGCGTCAGCTGGCGCAAGACGTTCACGGCCCTGCGCTATCCCAACTACCGGCTTTGGTTTTCCGGCCAGCTGACCTCCCTGTTCGGAAGCTGGATGCAGACGACGGCCCAAGGATTCCTGATCTTCGAGCTGACCAGGTCGCCGGCCTTCCTGGGCTACGTCGGGTTCGCGGCGGGGATCCCGACTTGGCTGATTACGCTCTACGCCGGCGGTGTTGCCGACCGGATGGCCCGCCGCCGCCTGATGATCCTGACCCAAAGCGCCATGATGCTTCTGGCCTTCATCTCGGCCGGCCTCGTCTTCGGCGGCCTCGTCCGGCCCTGGCACGTCATCGTCCTGGCCTTCGCGTTCGGAGCCGCCAACGCCTTCGACGCGCCGGCCCGCCAGGCCCTGGTCCACGATCTGGTCGAGGCCGAGGACCTGACCAACGCCATCGCCCTCAACGCGGCCATGTTCAACACTTCGGCCGCGCTCGGTCCGGCCGTCGGCGGCATCACCTACGCCCTCTTCGGGCCGGGCTGGTGCTTCGTGATCAACGGCCTGTCCTTCATCGCCGTCATCGCCGCACTGGCCGCCATGCGGCTTCCGGCCCACGTTCGGCCGGAGCGCCCATCCTCCCTCTTGAGCGAAATCCGGGAGGGCCTGCGCTACACCCGCAATCACGTCATGATCCGCACCCTGATCGGTACGATCCTGATGATCAGCCTGTTCGGGTTCGCCTTCGTGACGCTGATCCCCGCTTGGGCCGTCCAGATTCTGCACGGCGGCCCGGCCACAAACGGGTTCCTGACTTCGGTCCGCGGCGTCGGCGCCCTGACCTCGGCCCTGCTCATCGCGTCGCTGGGCCGGTTCAAGTTCCGGGGCCGCCTTTTGACGCTGGGCGGGCTGACCTTCCCGATCCTGATGATCGTCTTCTCGTTCGTCCGTTCGCGGCTGCTGGCCTATCTGGTGCTCTTCGCGGCCGGGTTCGCCCTGACCCTGGTCTTCAACCTGGCCAACGCCTCCGTCCAGACCCTGACGGATCCCCGATTCCGCGGCCGGGTCATGGCCATCTATTCCCTATCGTTCTTCGGAGCAATGCCGGTGGGGGCGATCCTGATCGGCTGGCTGGCCACCCATTTCGGAGAGCCGTTCGCAGTCGTCGCCACCTCGTCGGTGGCCCTGGTCTATATGATCGCGATCACGCTCTTCGAGCCGGGCTTGCGCCGCCTTCACTGATCGGCTCGGCCGCCGTCCCGACGATCTCGAACCCTTCGGCGTAAGGCTCGGCCAACCCGGCCGCCCGCGCCGTCTCCCGATTGATCCGGAGGATCCGTTCGTCCAAGCCGTATCCCCGCTGCCTCAAATTTCTGGCCTGCTGGGAGGCATGGCAGCGCAGCAGCTCGGCTTTCCAGGACGCCTCCTCGTCGTCGAAAGGGACGACCAGATCAAGCCGCATCGCGACGGTCTTGGGATCCCGGAACAGCCAGGCGGACGGCGCGATGGAACCGGGAGGGACGGCCCGGCGGAGCCACTCGCTGACCAGGACGTGATCGGGGTTCGTGTCATGGCCGTGAGGAAGAATCACGATATCGAAGGGCTCTTCCGCCAGAATGCGGCGGACCGCGTCGAGGCCCTCGGAAGCGTCCCGCAGAAATCCTCCGGCGCCTGTCGGCAGGCGTTCAAAGCTCAAGCGCTCCTCGCCGAGGCCGAAGAAGAGAAGGCTCCGCCGCTGTTCTTCCTCGCGCACTGCGGCTTTCGCCTCGTCGGTCGGCCGATCGAGAAACGCATCCTCGACCCCGTTGGCGCTCGAGCTGAGGACGGACAGGCGGATTTTTCCGCCGGCTCCCCGGAGGCGGCGCAGGGTGACTCCGACTTCGTCGAAATCGTCGGGATGGGGCGCCAGCACCAGGACGGCGAGCCCCGCCGACGCCGCGCTTGCCGTAAGCCGAAACGGCGGTCGGCCGGCGGGAAAGAGGAGCGACGGACCGGCGCTCATGTCCGTTCGATCAAATCGTAGTCCGTCGAGCCGAGACCGATGCTCTGCCCGTGACTCATCTGGAAGGACCAATCGACGTCATACCCTTGGCGAAAAGGATCCCGTCCCGGCGTGCGCTTTAAAACCAGATCGGCCGAGGCCCGGTCGATGGCCACGGGATCGAGCGAGGCGCAGATCCCGATGTCCTCGACGATCCCCGACTGATTCTTGGCCATGCAGTCGCAGTCCTTGGTGACTTGAAGCAGATAGTTCAGGCAGGCCAGCTTGGGCCCGAAATGGCGCCGTACGAGCAGGGCGTATTCGGCCACCTTCTCCTGCACCCGGCGGACATCCTCGTCCCAGCGGGGCTTGACGGCGCCGTGCTTGCAAACGACGAGGCACTCGCCGCAGCCGACGCACAAAGCGTCGTCGATGCGGGCCCGGCCCTCCGTCGTCCGGACGATGGCGGAAGCCGCACAATGATCGTAACACAAGCCGCAATCTCGGCAGGCCTTGGCCAGGACGCGCGGATGGGCCACGGCGTGCTGGTCGAGCTTGCCGGCCCGGGAGGCGCAGCCCATGCCCAGGTTCTTGATGGCGGCACCGATGCCGGTTTGGACGTGGCCTGTGACATGGCTAAGGGCAAGCATGGCGTCGGCGCCAAGTATGGCCGAGGCCAGCTTGCCCGAAGCGACCCGGCCGGCCGAGCCCTTCTCCTCCCGCGAGTCGTGGCCGATCAGGCCGTCGGCGATGATCACCGGGACATCGAGGACTTCGGGGCGGAACCCGTGATCCCAAGCCAGCCGGATGTGCTCGATCGAGTTGGACCGCGACCCGACATAGAGCGTGTTGGTGTCGGTCAGGAAGAGACGGGGCGCCTTGGCTCCGATCTCGTCGGCCACGCCCTTGAGCCAAGCCGGCTTGATATGCCCGGTGTTGCCTTTCTCGCCGAAATGGATCTTCAAGGCCGTGAAGTCCGAGGCCTCCAAGGCCTCCGGGAAACCCGTAGCTCGCAGAACGGTCCGAGCCTTGGCCGAAAGAGATTCGGGGCCGTCCTCCCGCCGGGCCGGCACGAAGTAGACGCGGCTTTTCATCCCTCGACTCCCCTCTCCGGGCCGGCCAGGACGGATCGGACCGCGGCCAGCGATCCGCCCGTCTCCGATCGGCGCCCGAGCCCCGTCAGCGTCGCCTCCAAGGCTTCGAAGGCGAATTCGACTTGGGCCGGGGCGAGGTTTCCCATATGGCCCATCCGGAAAACCCGCCCGGCCGTCGCCGCCAGGCCGCCGGCCACTTGAACGCCCTGCCGGGCCAAAAGCGTCCGGAAAGCGGCGTCATCCAGTCCGTCCGGATAGCGGACGACCGACAGCGTATCCGCCCGGCAATCGGGCCCGGTGAAAATCTCGAAGCCCAACGCAGCCAACCCGGCCCGCACCGCCCGCCCGAGCTTGGCCTGACGGCGGAAGCGCGCCTCCATCCCTTCCTCCAGTATGATCCGGGTCGCCTCGGCGAAAGCCCGATGCTCGTTGACGCATGGGGTGGAGAAATATCGGCCCGGATCCTTCATGACCGGAAGCCAGCGAAGGATGTCCGCATAATAAGCCCGGATTTCGCCCAGGGACTCGCGACGGGCCATCGCGGCCTTGGAGAACACGTCGATCGCCAGGCCGGGCGGCGCCCCGAAGCACTTTTGGGCCGCGGTCAGGACGACGTCGATGCCCCAGTCATCCATCCGTTCCTCGATCCCGCCGGTGGCACAAACCCCGTCGAGGATAAACAAGACGCCTGCCGCCCGGGCCGCCGCCGCGTAATCCCGGGCCGGAACGCAGCCGCCCGAGCCGGTGTCGACGTGAGTCGCGACGACCAGCCCGTAGACCCGGGCCGCCAATCGCCGGCTCAACTCCTCCGCCGGGATCACGCTGCCCCACGGGCTTTGGACGAGATCGTAAGGGAGGCCGAAGCTTCGGCAGATCTCCCCCATCCGGTCGCCGAAATAGCCCTGTGACAAAACCAGAATCCGTTCGTCCGGACGGGCCAGGTTGAGCAGCGCGATCTCCATGGCCAGGGTTCCGGCTCCGGCTACGATGAAAGGCTGGGCCTCGGCGCCAAAGACGATCTTCTTCAGGTTATCGAGAGCCAGCCGGGTATCCGCGACCATGTCGCCGCCGACATGGGAAACCGTCGGCCGGGCCAAGGCTTCCAGAATGCGGGGCACGACGGGGCTCGGGCCGGGAATGAGCAGCAGCGGCTCCATGGCGTCTCCTTGGCCTCTTTCGATCCGGCGCCGGGTCGAGCCCGGCGTCGGGCCGTATTCTATCCGATCGGTTTCCCGATCCGCAAGGCGCGGCGCCGGTCGACCCGCCTTGCGCGCCGAATTTCTTTCCGGTATAATCCCGGCCGAATCTAAAATATTCTTGGGAGGGAGGTCCTCATGGGCAAATTCCTAGCCATCATCGGCGGTTTGGCCGCGATCGTCGGCGGCGTCCTACTCGTGCTGTTCGTCTGGCGGGCCCCGTTCTTCTGGTTGGTCAAGGGCTGCATTCCCCCGGTCCTCGTGTTCGGCGGGCTGATCGCCCTTATCGCCGGCGTCAGCAGCATCAAGGATGCGGCCCGGACCAAGAAGCTGGAAGAGGAAGCCAAGGACGAAAAGCCCGAAGAAAAGGCCTGAGCCTCCGGGCGGCGTGTGTCGTCCCTTGGCCTTGGCCTGCTGTCGCTCTTCCTAACGGTCTACTCGACTGTTCCGCGGACGATCGAACAGGCTTTCCTCGAAAATGACGCTCGGCGTCTAGCCTCGCTTTTTTCGAGCGAATCTCCGCTCTTGATCTCGTTGCCGGCGCCGCTGTCGTTCTCCGATCTCGTGACCCGCGAACAGGCGGCCTTGGTCTTCGAGCGCATCTTCCGCGGCAACCCCACCCTGGAGTTCTATCCCGAGCCCGGCAGGCCGCCTTCGTTCGATCGCGGCGGGTTCATCCTAAAAGTCCGCTGGTCGTTCAGCCGGCGGTCCACGGGCGACCAGAAGCCGCTCCAGGTCTTCATCCGCCTCAAGCCCGAAACGCGGCCGGGCCGGAAGAAACCGCTCTGGGCCATCGTCGAGATCCGGGCGGAGCAAGTGTGAGAAGCCGCCCCGCCTGGATCGCCAATCCCAGACGCCGGGCGGCGGTCGTCCTGGCGGCGGCGGCTATCCTGTTGGCCAGCGCCTCCTCCCTGCTCGAACCGCTCTCGCCCGGCGGGCCGACGCCGCGGACGCTCGACCGCCTGCGGCGCACGGCCGTCCAAATCAAAGCGGAGTTCGCTTCCCTGCTCGAGGCCCAACAAGCCCGGCTGACCGGATTGGCCGAAAAAAGCTGGCCGGAGGAGCCGGCGGCCCGCTTCGATCTCTTGCGGCAAATCGAGCTCGATCCCCAGGTCGAAGGGGCCGCCCTGGCCGGCCCGGACGGCGAACTGGATCTATGGCGCGGGCAAGTCCTGGACTTTCGAGCCATCCTCTCCGAGACCGCGGCGGTCAAGCCTGGAGGCCCATTCATCCGGCTGGTCCGATCCAAGAGCTCATCTTTTTTGGTGCTGGCCCGGCGGGCCGAGCGCGGCTATGCAGTCCTCTTTCGCCTTCTGGCGTTCACGCCCCAGTTCAAATCCCGTTACCTGGCCGAGTATCAGTTCCTTCCGGCCCGACTGCGCTCCAACGGGCGGCTCGAGTACATCGACTTCCGCGAAGACGTGACCCGCTATGACGACTTGTTCCGCCGCGGCAGCGACGAGTTCATCGGCCGACCGGGCTTGGAGGGGCGCATCCAATCGCTGTTCTTTCCCCTGCGTGATCCGGTCGGTCGCATCGTCGCTACCGTAAACATCCGCTCCCAGGCCCTCTCGGCCGTCGTGGCGGGTCGCGTCGAGGCCTTGCGTCTGGCGGCGATTTTGGCCGCCTTCCTGGCCCTTCTTCTGATCCTCCTGGAAGCGATCGGCCGGGATATTTTCCGGAGCCGGATCGGATGGCGGCGGGCCTTGGCGGCCGCCTTCGCGCTCACGGCGATGCGAGGGGTCCTGCTTCCCCTCGGGCGGATGTCCCTGCTCCAGGAAGCCTTTGTTTTCTCACCCGCCGGCGCCGGTTTTCGCTCCGCGCTGGGCCTGACTCGCTCCCCGGCCGATCTGTTCGCCACATCGCTGTGGTTGGCTTCGATTCTGCTTCTGGCCGCCTGGGCGCTCGTTCAGCCCGAATCGCCGAAGCCCTCGACTATGGCCGGAGCCTCACCGCCCTGGCTGGCCTGGAGTACCGTCATCGCGGCCGGCTCGGCTGCGTTCGCCGCCTTCGACGCGGCAACCGGGCATGTCCTGCGCAATGCGTCGTTCAACCCCCTCGAGTTCCCGCTGCAGCCGGATTTCCTGCTTCTCTTCAACGGCCTGATCCTGGTCTGGGCAGCCGTCATCGCTGTGCAAGCCGCCGGCTTGGCCCCTCTGGCCAGGCGCCTGCCCCGAGCCGCGGCCATCCCGGCGGCCTTTCTTCCGCCCCTCTTGATGATCGCCGCGGGCGCCCGCCCTTGGCCGCGGACCTTAGTGGCGGGCTTGGCCTTGGCCGCGCTGGCGGCGGCCGTAGGCGGAAGACGCCGGCCCCGGCCAAAGGCGCTATGGGCCCTTGCGATCCTGCTCCAAGTCGTCTTCTTTTACGGTTGCCTGGCCGACGGTGCGGCCGAAAAAAGCCGGATTCTGGCCGGTCGGTTCGTCAAGGACAGCGTCCAATCGCTCGAGCCCTGGGCCCGCTTTCTGTTGAATGAATCGATTCCGGAGCTGGACCGGAACGACAAGGCCATCCGCAGTTTTCTGCGTTCGTCGCCGGCCTCGTCCACACTGGCCAGAGACATCTGGGCTCGGACGCTGCCGGCCCGCTTCAACTGGTATTCGAGCCTGGAGATTCTCGGTCCCGAGGGAATCCTCCTGAACCGCTTTTCCCTCAACGTTCCCAAGATCTTCCGGCCCGCCGCTGATCAGGTTTCCGGCCCGGACTGGACCATAGCCCCGGTCGCGGTTCCGTTCATGGGGCGGGAGCGCCGGTTCCTGACCGCGTCCAAGGAGTGGACCGAGAACGGTGCCGTCCTCGGCCGGGTCCTGCTGTCCCTTTCGCTCGACCCGGATATGCTCCCCTTCCTCTACTCGGCCAATCCCTACTTCGAGCTTCTGCGGGTCAATACCATTCCCTCTTTAAGCGGATTCGACATCCGTTTCGCCGTCTTCGACAAAGACGGCCGGATCCTGTTCAACCCGTTCAAGCTGGCCTCGGGCATCCCGGCGGCGGCCTTCGACGGCCCGGGCCGCTGGTCCCGGCTGGACGACAAAGGGCGCTCCTTCGATCTCTTCGCCTTCCGTTCCGACGAGCGGTCCTACGCCGTCTATCTGCCCCGCCGGACCTGGCGCTCCCACGTCGTCAACCTGGCCCGCACCGTCGCCTTGAGCCTGCTCGGGCTCGGTCTGCCTTTGCTCGCTGCGGCCTGGATCTCGGCCCGACGCCGGGGCCGCCGCTTCTTCTGGTCGTTCTCGGACCGCGTCTTCCTGTCCTTCCTGATCGTCGCCTTGGTGCCGATCCTGGTCTTCGCCGCCTTCTCCCGCTCCTTCTTCAACCGCCTTTTCACCCAGCAGTTCGTCGAGAAGGCCGAGATCCACGCCGACATGGCCCGCGGGGTCATGGACGACTTCCTCTTCCTCGACCCCGCCGAGGGGATCAACCCCGACCTGCCGCCGGAGGATCTCGTCCTCTGGATCTCGAACACCATCGGCAACGACGTCAACTTGTACCGCGACGGGCGATTGATCGCCTCCAGCCGCCGAGAGTTCTTCGACGCCGGCCTGCTGCCGGAGATCCTCGACGGCGAAGTCTATTTTCGGCTCCGCTACGAGAACAACCCGACCATCGCCAACGAGACCCGGATCGGCGCCTTCTCGCTGCGCACCCTGACCGTCCCTTACGAAGCGGCCGGCCGCCGGCTGACCATCGCCCTGCCGTTCCCGTTCGAGCGGCGCGACATCGCCAGCGCCTCCCAGGAGCTGATCGAATTCCTGGTCTTCATGGCCGTCTTCCTTCTCGGCCTGGTCCCGCTGATAGCCCGCGGGGTCGGGACGCGGATCGTCGAACCGGTCCGCCGCCTGCTGGCCGGAACGCGGGAAGCCAGCCTCGGCAATCTGGAGATCGCCATCGACTACGAAGGCCGGGACGAGATGAAGACGCTCGTCGACGGCTTCAACGCCATGATCCGCAGCCTTAAGCAGCACCAGCAGGAGCTGGCCGACCTGGGCAAGAAGGCGGCCTGGGCCGAGATGGCCCGCAAAGTGGCCCACGAGATCAAGAATCCCTTGACCCCCATCCAGCTTTCGGCCGAGCATATCCTGCGTGTCTTCGAGGATCATCGGGAAGACATCGGCCCGGCCCTTAAGGAGTCGATCTCCTATATCGTCGGCGAGGTCGAGAACCTGCGCCGGATCGCCCAGGAATTCCTGGAAGTGTCGCGCGAGCCGGTGACCAGGAAGGACCGGGTCCGGGTCGACGACCTGGTCCGGGAAACCGTCGAACCTTACCGGCGGCTGCTGGCCGAGCGCATCGTGATCAGCGAAGCTTACGCCGGCGGCGAAGCCATGATCCGCGGCGACCGGGACAAGCTCAAGATCGCTCTGCGCAACCTTCTGACCAACGCCATCGAGTCCATCCGCGGCCGTGGGGAGATCCGGGTTCGGGTCGAAACCTCCGGCCAAACAGTCCGGGTCGAGCTGGAGGACACGGGGGCCGGGATGGAGGCCGAAGTCCTGGAACGGATTTTTGAGCCCTATTTCTCGACCAAGGATGTCGGCACGGGCTTGGGCCTGCCGATCACCAAGAAGATCGTCGAAGATCACGGCGGGACTATCCATCTCGAAAGCCTGCCCGGCCGGGGCACGAAGGTCCGGCTAGGCTTGCCCGAAGCGGGCAACTAGAATTTTTCCCGGGTCTATGGAAGAATAGTCGCCATGAGTACGACGCTAGTTACTTATCTCAGCCGCTCCGGCAACACCCGCTCCGTCGCCCTGGCCGTCTTCGAAGCCCTGGCCGAGCCCAAGGAAATCCGCCCGATGGAGGCGGCCAATGGACTCGACGCCTACGATCTGATCTTCGTCGGATTCCCCGTTCAGATGCACTCGGTCCCCTATGCCGCTGAAGTCTTCCTGAAAAAGATTCCGGCCGGGAAGAAGATTGCGCTCTTCTCCACCCACGGCTCTCTGCCCGGCCATATCCTGTCTCGCGAGGCGATCGAATACGCCGTTGTGCTCGCCTCGCAGGCCAAGGTCCTGGGAACGTACGCCTGCCGGGGACGCCTGTCCGTACAGGCCTTGGAAGCGCTGGGGCGGTCTCCCGAACATCAGGAGTGGGCCGAAATGGCGCCGTCCGCCGCTACCCATCCGGATGCCGTCGATCTGGAGGAAGCGCGGGCCTTCGCCCGGCGGATGGCCATGCTGGAAGCCCATGGAGGATATTGACATGAAGCTGCGCAAGATTCTGCCCGCCTTGTTGGCCCTGCTCGTCGCCGCGGCCGGAGCGGTCGCGCTGTTGACGGCGGAGGACGCCTCGCTCGCTGCAGGCCGATTCGACGGCTGCACGAGCATCCTGGTCGGCCGCCTGGCGTCGGTCGACGGAGCCACGATGACGTCGCATTCCTGCGACAGCACCACCGATCGCACCTGGATGGCCATCGTCCCGCGCCGGACCCACGCCCCCGGCGCCAAGGCCAAGGTCTATTACGAACCCAAGCGGAGCAAACGGCCCGACGATCCCGATCGGCTGGAGACGGGCGAGATCCCGCAGGTCCCCGAGACCAACGGCTTCCTGGACACGGCCTACCCCATCATGAACGATCGGCAGCTGGCCATCGGCGAGACGACCATCGGGGGCCGGATCGAGCTGGTCAGCCAGAAAGGCATCCTTGACGCGCCGGAGCTCTACCGCCTGGCCCTGGAGCGGGCCTCCACCGCCCGCGAAGCGATCAGGATCATCGACGCCCTGACCAAGGCCTACGGCTACAACGACTACGGCGAGTGCTTCACCTTCGCCGACCCCAAGGAAGTCTGGCACTTCGAGATCTACGGCCCCGGCAAGGACCAGATCGGAGCGGTCTGGGCCGCCCAGCGGATTCCGGACGACCAGATCGGGGTCTCGGCCAACGCCGGACGCATCCGCCGGATCGACCTCAAGGCCAAGGACATGTTCATGGCCTCCGACAGCCTGACCGTCCCCGCCGCAACCCGCGGCTGGTGGGACCCCAAGTCCGGCGAGCCCTTCGACTTCACCTATGCCTATAACCCCGGCGGCCGGACCAGCTTGGGCAGCCGACGCCGCGAATGGCGGGTCTTGAGCCTGCTGGCGCCTGCGCTCAAGCTCGACCCCAACGCCGAGAACTATCCATTCTCCGTCAAGCCCGAAAAAAAGGTCTCGGTTGCGGACGTGCTGGCCATCTTTCGCGATGCCTATGACGGGACGCCTTTCGACATGACCCGCTCGATTCTCGCCGTGAATCGCAAGGGCGAAACCGTCAAGAGCCCGGTCGCGGGCCCGTTCCTCAACAACGATCTTCGCGAGCTGCTCAAAACCATCCGCGAGCGGACCATCTGTTCGCCGGCCGCGACGTATTTGCAGATCACCCAGTCGCGGGGCTGGCTGCCGGATCCGATCGGCGGGGTCGTCTGGCTCGGCTACGACAATCCGGCGACCACACCGCACACACCCTTCTATTGCGGCATCACCCGGATGCCGGCCTCTTACATGGTCGACGGGCGCTGGGGCTGGCGCGACGACAGCGCCTGGTGGGCTTTCCGGACCGTCAGCAAGCTGGCCAATTTCCGCTGGCAGGAAATGCGGCCCGAAATCGAGAAAGTCTGGCGCCCGATCGAGGACCAGGCCTTCGCCGCCCAGGCCAAGATTGAAGCGGACGCGGCGGCCCTCTGGAAGACGGACCCGGCCGGGGCGCGGGCGCTGCTGACCGCCTTCTCGGTCAAGACGGCCGAGGACGCCGTGGCCGCCTACCGCAAGCTCGAGCGGGACCTCTGGGCCAAGTACAACTACCAGTTCTGATCCGATCGATGTTCATCCGCGGCCTGTTCCGTCTCGTCTATTACGCCTTCACCGCATATTTGGTCTGGTCGGTCTACCGACTGCTGACCGGCGCATCGCGGCGGAAAGCCCGGCCGTCGGCCAAGCCCCGCTTGAGCGGGATGATGGTCAAGGACGAGATCTGCCAGACCTACTTGCCGAAGGAGAACGCCCTGCGGGAGACATCCGACGGCCGGGAGCATTATTTCTGCTCACCCGAATGCCGGACCAAGTTCCTGGCCGGGCGCCGAACCGGCAAGCCTCAATAAACCGTCGGCTGAATCCGGAAGCGATCGAACTCCCCGGTTGCCTCCCCCCACTCGGTCTCGACGCGGTCGACTCGGGCGCCCGGCGGCCCCTGCCCGAGCAGCCCGAGCAACGCTTTAATCGCGGGCCTCGGCCCTTCGGCCAGAACTTCAACGGTTCCATCGGCCAAGTTGCGCACCCAGCCGACGAGGCCCAGGTCTTCGGCCCGCCGCTCGGTGAAGCCGCGATACCATACCCCATGCACCCGGCCGAAGACGAAAATGCGGGCCCGGACCGTATTCACATTTCGATTTTATCACAGCCGCCGACGCATGGGCTGAGGCCAAGCTTGATTTCCTTCCCGCCGGACCTTACCATGAGGAGGTATGATCAAAACCCTCTACAGCGTCGCCGGCTTCGATCCCTCGGGGGGAGCCGGCGTTTTATTGGACCTGGCCGTCTTTCGCAGTCTGGGCTTTCGCGGCGCGGCCGTCCTGACGGCCTTGACGGCCCAGGACTCGGCTTCCGTTTTCGCCGTTCGGCCCGTCCCTCCCGCCTTCATCCGCCGCCAGTGGGATGCGCTGCGGGCCGATCTGCCGCCCGCCGGCATCAAAATCGGGATGGCCGGGTCCCCCGCCGGCTTGGCCGAGATCGCGCGCGGACTGGCGCTTCACCCTTCGATTCCGCGGGTTGTCGATCCGATTCTCCGCGCCACGTCGGGCGCCCTACTCGCCGGCCGCATTTCCCGGGCCCGCTTCACCGCCGCCCTCAGCGGCCGGCTCACTTTGCTGACGCCCAATCTCGCGGAAGCCTCCTGGCTGACCGGACACCCGGTGGCGACGCCCGAAGCGATGGAGGAGGCGGCGCGGTCTCTTGCCGAAGACTGGAGTTGCGCCTGCCTGATCAAGGGGGGGCATTTACCAGGGGCCGCTATCGATGTCCTCTTCGACGGTTCGCGGGTCCGCCGCTTCCCTCATCCCCGGCTGAATCGCAACGCGCATGGGACGGGGTGCTTTCTCTCGGCTTCGATCTTGGCCCATTTGGCCCTCGGCCGGGAGCTCGCCGAGGCTTGCGCCGAAGCGATTTGCGAGACCGGACGGGCGATTCGCCGCTCGGTCCGCCCGGGTCGCGGCCGCAGCCTGCTCGCCCCCTAGCGGGCGCCCGGCAGGCGGATCGCGCTCCCATCCGCCGATTCACCGTTCGTCTTCCCCGCCGGAAGGTCCTCGGCCACGATCTCGGCGGCTCGTTTCCGCACGGCCTCCGTGAACCGGATGCCCTGCCGGGCGGCAGCCGCCGGGTTGAGCGAGAGATGGACGTTGCTCATGGACAGGAAAGGAATGCCGGCGGGCTTCTCGCCGTTCTTGATCCGGACCGCCAGCGAGCCGGTCTTGTAGCCCATGTCGAAGAAATCCCAGCCCATGGCCGCGCAGGCTCCCGATCGGGTGGATAAAAGGAAGCCGCCGAAAAGCGGAAGTCCCGCCTCGACCGCGGCCTGGCCCAGCGCCTCGAAGGAGGCGTTGACCGTATTGTCGGAGATCTGGTAGATGGCATCGACCCGCTTGTTGATCAGAACCTGCGAGGCCAGCAGCACCTCGTTCGGGTTGGCCACGGGTACGGTCACGATCTCCAGCCCCAGCTCGTCCGCGGCCGATCGCAACAGACCGAGATAATACTCGGAGTTGAGCTCGGAAGGTGTCCACAGCGTCCCCACTCTCCGGACCGACGGCAGGACCTCCTTGACGAAGACCAGCGTCTGCCGGATTGGGCCGGTCGAGGCGACGCCGGTGACATTGTCCAAGTGATTGGCCGCTGCCGTTCCGGCCCTGGTCAGGTATGGGTTGGCCACCGAGGTGAAGACGATCGGAGTCTTGGGGGCTGCGATCAGGGCGGCCTGAAGGCAAGGCGTCGTGACGGCGATGATCAGGTCCATCCGGTCCGTAACGAAGTCGCGCGCAATCCGCTGAACCTCGGACAGGTCGCCCAGCCCATCGCGGACGTCGAGCCGGATATTGGCCCCGTTGCGCAGGCCGTAATCCTCCAGGGCCTTGACGATCCCCCGCCGGATTTCGCGGGCGGTCGGAGATTCGAGAAGCTGGAGGATGCCGATCGTATAGACGGTTTTGCCGGGCCGCGGGCAGGCGGGAAGAAAGAACGCTGCGGCGAGCAGGATAAAAGCCCGCCTGCGTTTGAGAGGACTTATCACTCGCACCGCATCAATCCTGCTTCATCTTATTCGAAACGGATCGCCGCGGCAACCCGGCGGCGGCCGGCGGCGCATTGCGCCCGCTGACGACGAGAACCACCGTCCGGCCGCGGAAGACATCAAGACGGGTGCGCAGCCCAGCCAGGGCCAACGCTCCGGCGCCTTCCACGGGCCGTCCGTGGAGCCTTTCCATGCAGAGGCGGGCGGCCCGCAAAGTCCGCTCGGACACCGTGATGATCCCGCTCAGGCATCTCCGGCAGAGGTCGAAAGTGATCGAACCCGGCTCGATGCCGCCAGCGACGGCATCGGCCAGAGTCGGCTTTTCGGCGATCTCGACCAGGCGTCCGGCGGTCAGCGAGGCCGCCATGAAGGCCGAATGCGCCGGTTCCACACCCCAAACCCGGACCATCGGCAAGCGCGCCGCAAGCGCCGCGCCGATCCCGGCCGCCAGTCCTCCGCCTCCCACCGGGACCAGGACATCACCGAGGTCCGGAAGCGCGGCCCCGATCTCCAGGCCCACGGTACCCTGCCCGGCCACGACCCGGGCGTCGTTATAGGGCGATACATAAACCCGGCCCGACCGAGCCGCCTCGGCCCGGGCCATGATCTCGGACTGTTCGCAGGTCGCTCCGGCGATGACGAGATCGGCTCCGGCCGCCCTCAGCTTGTCGCGCTTGACGGCGGCGATGGTCAACGGGACGAAGAGCGTTAGGCGGATCTTTTCCAAACCGGCGGCGTGGAGCATGGCCAGCCCGTGGTTTCCGGTGGAGGCGGACAGCACGCCGCGTCCGCGCTCGGCCGCGGTCAACGATCGGAGCGCGTTCAGAGCGCCCCGCAGCTTGAAGGAGCCGGTCTGCTGATCGCATTCCCACTTGATGAAGACGCGGGCCTCGGCCGCCCGGCTCAACCCCGGCGCAAATTCGAGCGGGGTGCGGAGGATGCCGTTGCGAATCCGCTCGTCCGCCCGTTCAACGGAGGCGGCGTATTCCCGATTGGTCATGGCCCGGTTATTATTCCCGGATTGCGGCCGCTTGACAAGGGTTCCGGGCCGGGATTGGCTCGGAACGGCGAATCCCCTACAATAGAGCCCATGACCCGCATCCGGATCGGGACGGCCGGCTGGAGCTACGAGGACTGGGACGGAATCGTCTACCCCTCGCCGCATGGCCGCGACTTCCACCCCTTGGAATTCCTGGCCCGCTTCATCGATTGCGTCGAGATCAACAGCACGTTCTACCGGCCGGCCGCGGCCGCCATGGCTGCTTCCTGGGTCCGCCGGGTCGCGGCTTTCCCGGAGTTCCTGTTCGCCGTCAAGCTGCACCAAGCTTTCAGCCATGAACGGAAGCGTCCACTCGACAGTGCGGCCGCCGACGCCTTCAAGCGCGGGATCGAGCCTCTCGCGGCCGCCGGACGACTGGCCGCCCTGCTTATCCAATTCCCCTGGTCCTTTGGCTTCGACGAGCCGAACCGCGATTACCTCGTAACCCTGCTGCGGATGTTCGCCGAATACACCTTGGCCGTGGAAGTGCGCCAGGCGGCTTGGGACGATCCCCGGACCTATGCCCTGCTCGCCGGGCATCAAGCTGCCTTCGTCAACATCGATCAGCCGCTCGTCGGCCGTTCGCTCGGCCCTACGGCCGTGGTTACGAACCCGAATTTTTCGTATGTCCGTCTGCACGGCCGCAACGCCAAGGATTGGTTCCGGCCCGGCGCCGGCCGTGATGCGCGCTATGATTACCTTTACGCCAAAGACGAGCTGTCCGAATGGGTCGGCCGGATCAAGGAGCTGGCTTCGTCCAGCCAGAGCGTCTTCGTCATCACCAATAACCATTACCGCGGGCAGGCCCTGGCCAACGCCCTGCAGATCAAGAACATGACGACGGGGCGGAAACTGGAAGTGCCGGACGGCCTGCTCCGCCAGTATCCCCTTCTGGAGGAGATCGTCCGCCGGATTAAAGCCGGCCAAAAAAATCTATTCGACGGCTTGGCCGGAAGCGTCGACGAGCCGGGAAAGGAAGGGCCGAATGGCCTGGTGGGAACATGAAGGCTTGAAGATCGCGGCCGGACGCCTGCGCGTCGCCGGGCGCTCGCCCGAGGCTTGGGCCGCGGAAAACGGCACCCCGGTGTTTGTCTATAGCGGCCGGCGGGTCCGGGCCAACCTGGCCCGCCTGCGGGCCGCCTTCGACGGGGCCTGGAGCCGGGAGCTGCGGGTCGCCTACGCCGTGAAAGCCAACCCATGTCCCGGCATCCTCGGCCTGCTCCGGGAGGAGGCCGCCTGGATCGACGCCGTGTCGCCCCGCGAAGTCGAGGCCGCCCGGCGGGCCGGCTTTCCCGCCTCCCGAGTCCTGTTCACGGGGACCAGCCTCGGCCCGGCCGATTTCCGCAGCGTCTTCGGCCGGCCCGGTTTGACCGTCGCCATAGATGCGGTCGAGCAGATCGCCGCCATGGCGGCCGTCCGCCGCCGGGAATTCCCGAAGCGGGATATCCGCGTCTCGGTCCGCTGGAACCCCGGCATCGGCAGCGGATTCAACCCCAAGGTCATTACCGCCGGAGCGCGCTCGGGCGACGGAACCCCGATCAAGTTTGGGGTCGAGGAAAGCCGGGTCCTCGAGGCTTTCGAGGCCGCGGCGGCGGCGGGCTTCACTCCGGTCGGCCTGCACCAACACCTCGGCTCGGGCTGGACGGCCGAGGATTACCCGACCGTCCTCCAAGCCGTCGAGCGGATGATCGATATGTCCCGCACCGTCGTCCGGTCGGGATTCGGCTTGGAGTTTCTCGACTTCGGCGGCGGTTTCGGCCCCCGTTACGCGGAGGATCAGAAGGTCTTCCCGCTCGAGCGCTACGCTCACGTCGTCGGCCGCTCCGTCGCCCGGGCCTTGCCGGGCCTCTCCGCCCTCGTCGTCGAGCCGGGCAAGTTTTTGGTCGCCGACGCCGGCGTGCTTCTTGTCCGGGTCAACTATCTCAAGCGAAGCTACGGCAATCTATTCGCCTGCGTCGATGCCGGGACGTTCAACACTCTGCCGCGAACGGCCATCTATGGCCAAGCCTTCCATCAAATCGTCAACGCCGCCCGGCCGGCGGGAAGGAGACAACCGGTCACGGTGGCCGGCCATCTCTGCGAGACGGGCGACGTCTTCGGCAAGGACCACCTGCTCGTGCCCCCGCGAGCCGGCGAGCTTCTGGCGATCCTGGGCGCCGGCGCCTACGGCCGCAGCATGGCTTCGGAGTTTAACCTGCGGCCGATCGCGCCGGAGGTTCTGGCATGATCGGCTTTCCGCAACTGCCCGTGGCCTCGCCGTCGCCGGACGCGTCCGGCTGCATCGACATCCTGATGGGGCGAGCGTCGGGGGCGCGGCCTCCCCTCGTCGAGTATCTCGTCGATGCCTCCGTACAGCGCCCGATCCTGACCGGGCTTCTCGGCCGGGCTTGGGCGGATTTCGGCTTGGACCGGGCCTCGCAAGCCGCCTACCTCGACAATCAGATCGAGCTGTGGCGGCGTCTCGGCTACGACTTCGTCCGCTTCGAGACAGGCTTCGGCTTCGCCGAGCCCCTTTTGCAGGCCGACGACGCCACGACCGCGACCGGCCGCCGGGGTTGGGCCGACGAGCACGGCGGCCTCATCCGCAACCGTGACGACTTCGAGCGCTTCCCCTGGCCCCGCGTCGAGAATTTCGACTTTTTCCCTTACGAGCATCTGGCCTCCCGGCTCCCGGACGGCCTGGGCCTTATGGCCTGTCATGCCGGCGGCGTCTTCGAGCATCTCTCGTGGCTGCTCTCGCTGGAAGGCCTGGCCTTCGCGCTGGCCGACGACCGCGCCTTGGTCCGAGCCGTGGCCGACCGGATCGGCGGCTTAATGCTTCGGTTCTATAAGCATCTTTTGGACCTGCCTGGCCTCGTCGCGATCTTCCCGGGCGACGACATGGGCTTCAAGACCGGCCCCCTCGTTTCTCCCGCCGATTTACGCGAATTCGTCCTGCCCTGGCATGCCCGGTTCGCGGCCCTGGCCCACGCCAAAGGGCGGCCCTACTTTCTCCACTCCTGCGGCAACCTGGCCGCGATCCTGCCGGACCTCATCGATACGGTCGGCATCGACGGCAAGCATTCCTTCGAGGATGTCATCCTGCCGGCCGAAGAGTTTCAAGCCCGCTGGGGCGGACGAACCGCCACTTTGGGCGGCGTGGACCTGAACATCCTGGCCGGAGGGACGGAGGACGATGTCCGACGCCGGACGCGCGAGCTGATCGAAAGATGCGGACCTCGCGGCCGCTACGCCGTCGGTTCGGGCAATTCCATCCCCAGCTATGTGCCCGTCCGCAATTACCTGGCCATGCTCGACGAGGCCTTGCGGATGCGCGGTTAAAAGATGAAGGGAACGAACCGCCTCGTCTTCTTTATATAGTCTCCATACTCGGCGCCGAAGCGGGCCTTCATCTCGCCCTCTTCGATCCGCGCCGTCAGGAAGACGGCGGCCGCATCTAGAACAACCAGGGCGGTCGTAGCCGGTGTGACGGCCTTCAGCCAGATTCCCAGTCCGAGATAGAAAAGCGAGGCATAGAGGGGATGCCGGATCAGCCCGAAGAGTCCCGTCGTTACCAGCCGGGTCGTGTTCTCGAGCTGGCCCTCGGGCTTTCCACCCCGAAAGAGCTGGCGGGCGCCGAAGCCGGCCAAGCCCAGCGATACGAAGAGGAAGAGCCAGGACAGGAGATGAAGCGCCATCAAGGGCCGATCGAACCAGAAGGGCCGGTTCAAGAGGAAAATAGCCAGCAGGCTTTCGAAGGCGAA
>JAPKZJ010000112.1 GCA_026393855.1 Candidatus Aminicenantes bacterium | reverse complement strand
CAGATCGCCGAAGAGCAAATCTCCGACGTCGGAATCGAGGGCGGCGTTGAGGGCGGTGTCGAGGGCGGCGTCATCGGCGGCGTCCTGGGCGGCGTCGTCGGAGGCGTCTTGGGCGGCGTCGTCGGAGAAGTCGAAGCCCCGGTTCGGGCCATCGGCGAGATCCGGGCCCCCAAGCTGGTCAAGGAAGTTCCGCCTCTCTATCCGGAGATCGCCCGTCAGGCCCGGGTCGAAGGGATCGTCATCCTGGAAGCCCAGACCGACATTTACGGCCGGGTCCAGAACATCAAGATGCTTCGTTCCATCCCCCTGCTGGACCAGGCGGCCATCGATGCGGTGCGCCAGTGGGTCTACGAGCCGATGATCATCAACGGCCGGCCCCGCGGCGTCATCTTCACCGTCACCGTCCGATTCACCCTGAAGTAAGCACGTAAAGCGTAGAGCTTTCGATACATCTTAGGAGGTACGTCAATGCAATTCGGTCTCGTTGAAATGTGGCAGGCCATGGGCGCCGTGGCCAAAACAGTGTCCCTATTACTAATCGCTTTGTCCATCGTCTCCCTTTATTTCTTTATCGAACGGCAGCTCTTCTTCCGCAAAGCCCACAGCAAGTCCCGGGAAGTCGCCCCCAAGCTGGCCGAAATGCTCAAGGCCGGCCAAGTCAAGGAAGCCCTGGCGCTGGCTTCGAAGAAGGAATACAAGGTCAGCCACCTGGCCCGCGTAACCGCCGCCGGCATTACCGAGTTCCTGAGCGGTAAGGAATCCGGCATCGGCTTCGAAGAGCAGATCGAGACGGCGGCCCGCGGTTGCGACCGCGCCTCCTCGATCTTCAACCAGGAGCTGAAGCGCGGCCTCAGCCTGCTGGCCACGATCGCCACCTCGGCCCCCTTCATCGGCTTGTTCGGCACCATCTCGGGCATCATCAACGCGTTCCGCGGCATGGCCGTGACCGGCTCGGGCGGCATCGGAGCCGTAGCCGGCGGTATCGCCGAAGCCCTCGTCACGACCGCCTTCGGTATCGGCGTTGCCGTCATCGCCCTGTGGTGCTACAACCTGCTGAACACCAAGATCGAAGTCTATGACGCCGAGATGTCCAACACGGCTTCTCAGGTCATCGACTTCTTCGTCCGCAAGCAGGCCAAGTAAGCCCCCCGGGGGAGCTTGCGTCCGGAGGCAATGCCATGAGTATCTCCATCAGCAAGGGGAAGGAACGCCCGCATGCCGAGCCTAACGTCGTTCCCCTGTGCGATGTTCTACTCGTCCTGCTGATCATCTTCATGGTCGTCACGCCCCTCGTCCAGAAGGGCGTTGACGTCCGGCTGCCCGCGGCCATGAATACCGCGAATATGCCGGAAAACCCCGATGTGGTCGTCTACCTCAAGAAGGACGGCACAATCTACTTGAACCAGGACAAGGTCACCAACCAGGAGGCTCTGCAGAGCATGCTGGAAGAAGCCTTTCTAACCGTCGCCGAGAAAAAGCTCTATCTCAAGGCGGACGGGGACCTGGAATACGGCGTGCTGATCGACCTCTACGTGAAGATTCGCGCGGCCGGGATCGAGAATATCGCCATCATCACGGACAAGAAGACCGAGAAGGGATAACCCCTCTCTGCCCTTTCGGCTCGACGACGTCGTCCTACCGTCCTCCCTTCGGGGCGGGCGGTAGGGCGGCGATCTTTATGATCTGATCAGAGACTCGCCTCTCTTACTCCCCTTAATACCCTCTCTCCCTCCCCTTTTGCCTCAGCCCTTGGACTCCGTCCCCCAGAAAGAGCTATCTGTCCGGGAATGACTCGGGAAGCGTCTTTTTAAAGGATCATCTCCTATCTCCGGGAAATGAACGTGGACAGGGGTGTCGGCCAACGGCGAAATCGCAAGGGCGGCGCCTTTTTCCACAACTCTCAGAGGGAACCTGGCTCTTGCCAGGCGCCGAGGGCTGTTTGAGCACGCGACTACCTAACGGAATCGAAACGGAGTGGGTGGTCTCGAGGATCGGATGATCTCGAATGCGGAGTTCCGAGGCGCCGAAGAGAGCTGTGGGAAAAGGCGAGAAGAGCCCGAAGCCGCCGGGACGATACCCCTGGCCGCGTTTCCCGGAGACGGGAGATGAACCTTTTTAAAGGGCCCGCTTCAGGCTGGTCGCCGCCCCTCCCAGGGCCTTCTTCGTTTTGCCGTCCAGAGCTTCGTTCATGCTCCCCGTCCGGTATCCCCCCAAGTCCATCGTCACGTACAAATATCCCAGCTTCTTGAGGTCTTTTTCGATGCGCCCACGTATACCGGGAGAGATCAAACGCGCGAAATCGGCCGCCGGGACCTCGATCCGAGCGATCGAGTCGTGGTGTCTAACCCGAAGCTGGCCGAATCCCAACCGGCGCAGCACGTCCTCCGCCTTTTCGACCCGGCCCAGAGCTTCCGGAGTGATCGGAGTGTCGTAGGGAAAGCGCGAAGCCAGGCAGGCCAGCGACGGCCGGTCCCAAGTCGGAAGGCCGAGCTTCTTGGACAGGCTCCGGATATCCGCCTTGGTCAGTCCCGCTTCGCGGAGCGGCGAGCGTACGCCCAGCTCGGCCGCGGCCCTTGCTCCCGGCCGAAAATCGGAGACGTCGTCGGCATTCTGACCATCGACGACGAAAGCCATCCCTCGCTCCGAAGCCATCGCCGACACCTTCTCCATCAGCTCTTTCTTGCAATGATAGCAGCGCAGCGGCGGATTGGCCGTAAAGTCCGGATTATCCATCTCCGAAGTGGCGATGACTTCGTGCCGAACGCCCAGCTTGCGGGCTAAAGCCCGGGCAGCCCGGATCTCGCGCCCCGGATAGGTGGGTGAGGACGCCGTGACGGCGGCGACCCGATTTCCCAGGACATCGGCCGCAACCTTAAGCAGGAGCGTGCTGTCCACTCCCCCGGAGAACGCCACCATAGCCGATCCCAGGTCCTCGAGAATCGCTCGCAGACGAACCATTTTGCCGGCCGGCCCAAACGCTTTCATCGTCCTCAGGGGCGCTATTTTTTTGGCTTTCATGGGAATTCCTTTCGGGAGAGGTTCAAACAAAAAAAAGGATTTAAGGCTTGCCGCCCAAGACGGCGCGGAGCAGGGCCGGGACGATCTCCGCTTCCGACACCTTGGCCAGAACCTTCCCCGCCTTGAAGAGGACGCCCGTCCCCCGGCCGCAGGCGACGCCGAAATCGGCCTCCCGGGCTTCTCCCGGCCCATTGACCATGCAGCCCATGACCGCGACCGTAATGGGACGATCGCAACCGGCCAGGGCCTTCTCGATGCGGGTCGCAATCCCGGCCAGCGGGCTCTCCGAACGGCCGCAGGTGGGACACGAAACGATCGTGACCCCGCGCCGCCGCAAGCCCAGGCTGGCCAGGATCCGATAAGCGACCCGAACCTCGAGCTCCGGCGGAGCAGTCAGGCTGACCCGGATCGTGTCGGCCAGGCCTTCCGCCAGCAACAGGCCGAGCCCGACGGAAGATTTCACGGCCCCGTCCAGGGCCCCGCCGGCCTCGGTGATCCCGGCGTGAAAGGGGTACCGGCAGGCCTTGGCCAGCCGGCGATAAGCCTCCAGCGTGCGCGGCACGTCCGATGCTTTGAGCGAAACCTTGATCAGTCGAAAGTCGAGGTCCTCCAGGATGCGGATATGCCGGAGGGCGCTCTCGACCATGGCCGCGGCGGTGGCGCCGCCATGGCGGGCCAGAAGGTCCTTCTCGAGGGAGCCGGAATTGACCCCGATCCGGATCGGAACGGCCCGTTCCCGGGCCGCCCGGACGACTTCCTCGACCTTTTTGCGGCCGCCGATGTTGCCAGGATTGATCCGCAGACCGTCCACCCCTTTGGCCAGGCATAGCAGAGCCAGGCGGTGGTCGAAGTGAATATCGGCGATGAGCGGCAGGCTCGTCCCGGCCTTGATCCGGCCCAAGGCCTCGGCCGCCTCGGCGTCGGGGACGGCCAGCCGGACGATTTCGCAGCCCGCTCGATTATATCAGAAAGAAGCAATCGTGCGGAACCGGCACATTCCGGGAAGGGCGGTTTGGGGTGTCGGCCCGGCGGCTTCGGCCTCTTCTCGCCTTTTCCCACAGCTCTCTTCGGCGCCTCCAGCGCTTCGCAGTCCTCGTAGGGACGTCGCTTCGACAGTCCCCGCGAGGGCGGAACTGCGCATTCTAGATCGGACGGTCTTGGAGACCGCCCACTCCATTTCGGTTCCGTTAGATGGCCGCGTGCTCAAACAGCCCTCGGCGGCCGCTGGCTTCCCTCAGAGAGCTATGGAAAAAGTCGCCGGCCTCGCTATTTCGCCGTTGGCCGACACGCCAAACCGTCTGGTCTTCCCGGAATCCGGCAAAATCAAAAAAAATCCGGCTAAAACGGCCAGAGGCTGGCCCAGCCGTTGGGCAGGCGCTTGACAATGTCGTTCATCAGGACGAAGCCGATCAGGACGACGAAGATGACGAACCCGATCTGCATCCAGATCTGGCGAGCCTTGGGGCCCAGGTCGCGCCGGAAGATGCTCTCGATGATCAGGACGAAAAGCTGGCCGCCGTCCAGGACCGGGATCGGGAACAGGTTGAGGATGCCGAGCTGGAGGCTGATCAGGGCGATCCAGCTCATCAGGGCCAGGAAGCCCATCTTGAGGGCAGCGTAGGAGAAGTTGGCGATCTCCAGCGGCCCCCCGATCTGGCGGGCCGAAGTGCGGCCGGTGACCACGTTCTTCAGGAAATCCACGACCAGGAATACGAGCCGTCGGTTCTCCTTGTAGCTCTCGCCGACGGCGGTGAAAAAACCGAACTTCTTCAGCCCCGATTCGGCCGCCTGCAAGACGCCGATCTTGCCGACCTTGCCCTCGCGACGGGGCGTCACGGTCAGGTTCGTCTCGGACCCGGCCCGGCGGACGGTGAAGGCCAGAGGCACGCCGGGGCTCTTCTCCAGCGTCTCGATGAACTTGTAAAAGTAGACCGGCCGGCCTTCGATGGCCAGGATGACGTCGCCGGCCTTGAGCCCGCCCTTCTCGGCCGGCGAGTCCGGCGTGACCATCCGAACTTCGGTCAGGACCTTGCCGTAGAAGCCGGCATAGCCCATGTCGTACTTGGTCCGGCTTTCGGTCGTCAGCGAAACCGGGATGCTCTGACCGTCGCGCCGGATGCCCAGCTTGAGCTCCCGCTCCGGCCGCGAACCGACCGCCATCTCGACGTCGGTCCAGGTCTTGACCGGCCGGCCGTCGATGGCCAGGATGAGGTCGTTCTCGCGCAGCCCGGCCTTCTCGGCCGGCGATCCGGCGTCGATCCAGCCGATGTCGGGGGCCTGGTCCTGGTAGACCGGGACCGAGACGCCGACCATATTGATGCCGGCCACGATGGCCACGGCCAGAAGGATGTTCATGATCGGGCCCATGGCGATGATCAGGAATCGGCGCCAACGGGGCTTGGCCCCGAAATCGTCCGGTTCCAGCTTGCGGCCGGGATCGAAAACTCCCTCCCCCAGGAACCGGACATAGCCGCCGAGGGGCAGGAGGCTGATCCGGTAGTCGGTCGCCCCCTTCTTGAAGCCGAAGAGGCGCTTGCCGTACCCGAAGGAGAAGACTTCGATCCGGACGCCCATCAGCTTGCCCATGAAGAAATGGCCGAATTCGTGAACGAAGACGAGCACGCCGAAGACGATGACGAAGGCCAGAATGGTCCCTAGAAGATTAACCATGGCGAATCCTTTTGGCGATGAGGTGCGCGGCCGAGGTCCGGGCCTCTCGGTCCGCGGCGAAGACGGCGGCCAGGTCGGCCGGGTCGGTCCGGCGATGATGGTCCATAACCTCGCTCACGACTGCGGCGATGCCGGAGAACCCGATCCGGCCGGCCAGGAACGCCTCTACGGCCGCTTCATTGGCCGCGTTCAGGGCGGCGGGTGCGGTCCCGCCCGAGGCCAGGGCGGCCCGGGCGACGCGGAAGAGGGGAAAACGATCTTCCTCCACCGACCGGAATTCCAGACGGCCGATCGCGGCCAGGTCGAGCGGCGCGGGTGCGGAAGGCAGGCGGTCGGGGTAGGTCATGGCATATTGGATGGGAATGCGCATGTCGGTCGGCCCGAGCTGGGCCAGAACCGAGCCGTCGCGCATCTCGACCAAGGCATGGACGACACTTTGGGGATGGATGAGGACGTCGAGCCTGGCCGGCTCAATGTCGAAAAGCCAACGGGCCTCGATGAGCTCCAGCCCCTTGTTCATCAGGGTCGCCGAGTCGATCGTCACTTTGCGGCCCATCCGCCAGCGGGGATGCCGCAAGGCCTGCCGGACCGTCCGGCTCTCGATCCGGGCCAGGGGCGTGTGCAGGAAGGGGCCGCCGGAAGCCGTCAGAATGACCCGCCTGACCAGCCGAGGATCCTGCCCGGACAGACACTGGAAGATGCCGCTGTGCTCGGAGTCGACCGGCAGGATCGTCGCCCCGGCCCGGGACGCCGCGCGGCGCAGGAACGCGCCGGCCACGACCATGGATTCCTTGTTGGCCAAAGCCACGGTCTTGCCGGCCCGGATTGCCGCCAGGGTCGGGCGCAACCCGGCGATTCCGGTGATGGCCGAAACGACCAGGCCGGCCTCGGGCCGGGATGCGGCCTCTTCCGCGCCTTCCGGGCCGACGCCGATCTCGACCCTCCGGCGGCCAAGAAGCGCCCGCAAGCGCCCCGCGTCTTCGGGCCGGGCTAGGGACACGAAGCCGGGCCGGAACTCCTCAATCTGGGCCGCCAGAAGCGCCAAGTTCGTCCCGGCCGCCAGGGCCGCGATCCGGAATGATTTCGGCCGGCGGCGGACGACGTCGAGGGTGGAAAGGCCGATGGATCCGGTCGAGCCGAGGACGGCGATAGCCCGCATCGATCGTTATTTCCAGAAGAGTCGGACGAAATAATAGAAAAACGGAGCCGCGAGCAGGAAGCTGTCCACCCGGTCGAGAAAGCCGCCGTGGCCGGGCAGGAGGTTGGAGGAATCCTTGACCCCGGCAGCCCGCTTGAACAGAGACTCCAAGGGATCGCTCATCTGGGCCACGGCATGGACGACGACTCCGCAGGACGCCGCGGCCAGAAGCCCGATATACGGCAGCAGGAGAAACCGGACGGCTACGGAGCCGGCCAGGGCGAAGACGAGGCCTCCGACGGCCCCCTCCCATGTTTTTTTGGGGCTGGCCAGCGGTGCCATTTTATGCCGGCCCAGGGTTTTACCGATCAGGTAGGCGCCCGTGTCGCCCAGAAAGATGACCAGAAAGAGGAAATAAATCCCGTCCTTCCCTTCCCCGACCCGGATCCAGTAGAGGTAGTTCATGGGCAAGGCGACATAGACGGCGCCGAAAAAGGTCAGGGCGATGCCCGAAGGGAAGACGGCCAGCTTCTCGACGCTGTCGACGGAGGCCAGAAAATAGGCCCCGGCCGCGAGAAGCCCGAGGAACAGAGCCAGGGCCAGGGGAAATCGCGGGAACAGGAACGAGGCGCTGATCATGAGGGCCGTGGCCAGGCCGATCAGCCGTTGGGGGCGGAGCCGGCGGCGGCGGGCCAGGTTGTAGAATTCCCACAGGGCGGCCAGGATAAAGAATTGAACGGCGGCGAAGAAGCCCCAAGCCGGGGCCCATTGGACGACGGACAGCAGAATGGCCAGCAGGAAAAGGGCCGTGGGAGTCCGCTGGCGGTCGCTCATCGGGCGGATCGGACGTCGCCGAAGCGGCGGTTGCGGGATTGGTAATCGAGCAAAGCCTGAAAGAAGTGGACCTTGCGGAAATCCGGCCAGAAGACCGGTGTGACCCAAATCTCCGCATAAGCGATCTGCCAGAGCAGGAAGTTGGAGATCCGCAGCTCGCCGCTCGTCCGGATCAGAAGATCGGGGTCGGGCAGGCCGGCGGTGTAGAGATGGCGGGCGAATTCGGCCTCGTCGACATCCTCGGGCTTGAGGCGGCCGTCGCGCAGGATGTCCCTGACCGCGTCCACGATCTCGGTCCGGGCGCCGTAATTGAGGGCCAGGCCGACCGTCATCCGACGGTTCGAAGCGGTCACGGCCTCGACCCGGTCGAGCTGGCGGACCAGGCTGGCGGGCAAGCCTTCCCTCCGGCCCAGCACTTTCAGGCGCAAATCGTTGTCGATCAGAATCTTGTCTTCCTTGATGAGGTACTGTTCCAGGACCCGAAACAGGGTCGCAACCTCGCGCCGGGGCCTCTTCCAATTCTCCTGGGAGAAAGCATATAGGGAGAGCACCCGGATGCCCGTGCGGGCCGCCGTCTCCACGATCTCCTTGACCGACTTGATCGCCGCCCGATGCCCGTCCACGCGGGGCCGGCCTTTCTCTTTGGCCCAGCGGCCGTTGCCGTCCATGATGACGGCGACATGGGCCGGCAGGCGGCCGGGATCGAGCTTTGCGGCCAGAGCCTCGGCCTCGCTCCCGGGTTCGAGAAAGCCCTTCCAAGCGTCGAGCATGGACGCCATTATAGGTCGTCCCCCCCTCCCGGGTCAACCGCATTTCCGACAGATTTGGTAGACTATAGCGGCCACTTCTGCTACTCTATCGGCGAGAGGTCCGCCATGTGCCTGGGCATTCCGTCGAAAATCATCGAGCTCGATTCCGCCTTCAAAACCGGACGCGTCGATCACCTGGGAACCCGGGTGGCGGCCGATTTCGCCCTCATCGACGATCCCCGGATCGGCGACTGGGTCATCCTCCACGCCGGGTTTGCCATTTCCCGCCTGGACGACGAGGAAGCCCAAAAAACGCTCGAGCTGCTGCGCGAGATTGCCGCCAAAGACGCCTCGTTCCTCTCCTGACATGCCCAAAGCCGACCCTTACCAGGATCGAACCACGATCGAGGCCCTGCTGCGCCGCGCAACCTCGATTCGTGAAACGATCCCGGGGCCTTGCCGCCTGATGGAAGTCTGCGGCACTCACACCATGGCCGTTCATCGCAGCGGCCTCAAGAGCCGGCTTGGCGAGGCCGGAATCGAGCTGGTGGCGGGGCCGGGCTGCCCGGTCTGCATCACGCCCAACGACGTCCACGAGGCCGCGTTGAGCCTGGTGTCGGAGCGGGAGGACTTGATCCTAGCCGCCTTCGGCGACATGACCCGGGTGCCGACCAGGCGCGGCTCGCTGCAGAGCGCCGCGCCGGCCCAGGGGTCGTCGGTCCGAGTGGTCTATTCGCCGCGGGAATCCCTTGATCTGGCCCGCCGCCACCCCGACAAAGAGGTCGTGTTTTTCGGGGCCGGGTTCGAGACGACCATTCCGGCCATCGCCTTGACGGCGCGCCGGGCGGCCCGGGAGAAAATCGCCAACTACACCGTTCTGACGGCCCTCTGGATCATCCCTCCCCCGCTGCGGGCCATCCTGCAAGCCAAAGACGCCCGGATCTCGGGCTTTCTCTACCCCGGCCATGTCTCGGCCGTGATCGGCCCCCGGGCCTACGATTTCGTGGCCGAGGAATTCGGCTTGCCGGGCGCCATCGCCGGATTCGAGCCGGCCGACATCCTCCTGGGCGTCCTTTCCATCCTGGAACAGATGGCCGAAGGCAAGCCCCGGGTGGGTAACGCTTATGCCCGCGTCGTCGGTCCCGACGGAAATCCGCTGGCGCGGGCCGTCATGGCCGAGATCCTGACGGAGAAAGACGCCGTCTGGCGCGGGCTCGGCCTGATCCCGAAGAGCGGCCTTCGGCTCCGGAGCGAGTACGCCGCCCAGGACGCTGAACACCGGTTCGGCCTGGCTTTGGGCGGTCCGGCGGCCGACCTGCCCGGATGCCGCTGCGGCGACGTCCTGAAGGGGATCATCGAGCCCCCCGGATGCCCCCTTTTCGGCCGGGCCTGCCGGCCCGACCTGCCCCACGGCCCCTGCATGGTTTCGTTCGAAGGCGCCTGCCTGGCATTCTATAAATATGGACGGAAATAATGACCACCGACAGGATCGGACTCGACCTCGGAAACGGCGGCAAGGCGATGCGCGACTTCATCTCGGGCCGGATTCTTCCCGCCTTCCGCAATCCGCTGCTGGCGCCGCTGCTCGATGCCGGCCGCCTGCCGGAAGGATTCGCCTTCACGACCGACAGCTACGTCGTCGATCCTCCCGTCTTCCCCGGCGGAGACATCGGCACGCTGGCCGTCAACGGGACCGTCAACGACCTGGTCGTCTCGGGGGCGCGCCCTCTCTATCTCTCGCTCGGCCTCATCCTGGAGGAAGGGCTGGAATGGACCCTGCTCGACCGAATCCTGCGCTCCATCCGCCGGGCTTCGGCTGCGGCGGGGGTGAAGGTCGTAACGGGCGACACAAAAGTCGTGCGGCGCGGACAGGGCGACAAGATCTACATCAACACGTCCGGCCTCGGGCGGATCGTGGCCGAGCCTGCGCCGCGCAAGATCAAGCCCGGCGATGCGGTCATTGTCACCGGAACGCTGGGCGAGCATAGCCTGGCGATATTATCGGCCAGGGGGGAATACGGGTTCGAGAGCTCGACGCGGAGCGATTGCGCGCCTCTGAACTTCCTCCTCCCGGTTTGGAAGTTCGGGGCCCTCTGGATGCGCGACATCACCCGGGGCGGTCTGGCGACAGTGCTCTCCGAACTGGCCGAGAGCCTCCCCTATCCCGTCCTGATCGAAGAGACGGAGGTCCCCCTCTCCAAGCCGGTCCGCGGCGCAACCGAGATTCTGGGCATCGATCCTCTTTATCTGGCTTGCGAAGGCCGGGCCGTGGTTGTGGCGCCCAAGGCGAGGGCGGAGGCGATCCTGCGCAAGATCGCCGCCCATCCGTTGGGGAGAAAAGCCCGCATCATCGGCCGGATCGGCGGGAGCGAGGGCCGGGCCGGCGAGCTGCTGCTCCGGACGACGTCGGGCGGATTGCGCCTTCTCGAGCCTCTGACCTCGGAGCTTCTCCCCCGCATTTGCTGAAGGGGTCAGGTCTCAACATTCAACATATCTAGTATTTCAGCCGAATTTCGCCATAACGAGAAAAGGCGTCTTTGTAATAGCCACTCAGGAGAATCGAACATGGAATTTAAAGAACTCATCCAGGCCCGATACAGCGTCAGGGCATACAAAACCGACCCGGTCGGGGAAGACAAGCTGGCTCGCATCCTCGAGGCCGCCCGCCTGGCGCCGACTGCGGCCAACCGGCAGCCTTTTCGCATCCTGGTCATCCCAACAGCCGGCCGACAGCTGGAGCTGGCCCGGATCTATCCCCGGCCCTGGTTCGTCCAGGCTCCCCTGCTCATCGCCGGCTGCGGCGTGCCGGCCGAGAACTGGGTCCGCCGCGACGGCAGAAACTACAACGACGTCGACGTCACGATCGCCATGGATCACCTGATCCTGGCGGCGGCCAACGAGGGACTTGGGACTTGCTGGGTGGCAGCCTTCGATCCGGACGCGGCCCGCGAGGTGTTGAAGCTCGAGCCTGGCCTCGAGCCCGTGGCCTTCACCCCTTTGGGCTACGCCGCCGACGCCCCGCGTCCCAAACAGCGCAAAGCGTTGGGAGAGTTAATTAGAAAGCTTTAAATAGAGCCAACCGATGCTTTCTCTTTTAAACTTTAGCGAGGGGTTTGGGGGTGAGCGCCGATGCGGAAATTTCGCTGCGTGTTCTCGTTTTTAGAGGGAATCCGTCCCGGAAAGAGGACGGACGGCGAGGATGTCTGAGCGGACCGTACAAAACCGTTGAATCGATGCGGGACGCGAGTTCCGAGCCGCCGATAAAAACGAGACGCCACGGCGTAAAAATTTCCGCCAGAGCGAACCCCCAACCCCGAGCTACGCCTTGACGACGTTCTTCCGCGGCTTCTTGACGGCGTTGCGGCTGTCGATGACCAGCTTGGCGTTGCGGACGATCCAGTCGTAGTCGTAGCAGGAGTGGTCGGTCGAGATGATGACTGCGTCCGCCGCCCGCAGGCGCTTTTCGGTCAACGGCACCGAGGCCAGGTCCATCCCCGGGTACTCGCGATGGCCGCGGCTCTCCGGCACGTAAGGATCGTTGTACTCCACCTTGATGCCGCGCTTCATCAGCAAGTCGATGATCTTGAGCGAAGGCGACTCGCGCTGGTCGTCGATGTCCCGCTTGTACGCGATCCCCAACACCAGCACCTTGGCTCCCTTGATCGACTTGCCCCGCTCCGACAGCGCTTCGATCATCTTGTTGATCACGTAATACGGCATGGCCGTGTTGATCTCGCCCGCCAGCTCGATGAACTTGGTCGAGTAGTCCACCTCGCGCGCCTTCCAGGTCAGGTAGAACGGGTCGATCGGGATACAGTGCCCGCCCAGCCCCGGGCCTGGATAGAACGGCATAAACCCGAACGGCTTGCTCGAAGCCGCCTTGATGACTTCCCAGACGTCGATATCCATCCGGTCGAAGATCATCTTCAGCTCGTTGACCAAGGCGATGTTGACGCAGCGGAAGATGTTCTCCAGCAGCTTGGTCGCCTCGGCGGCCCGCGTCGAGCTGACCGGGACGGTCTTGACCACCACTTGGCCGTAGAGCACGTTGGCGACGTCCATGCAGTCTTTCGTATACCCGCCTACAACCTTCGGCGTATTCGAGGCCGAGTAAACGGGGTCGCCGGGATTCTCGCGCTCGGGCGAAAAGGCCAGGAAAAAATCTTTACCCGCCTTGAGTCCGCCCGCCTCCAGGATCGGCAGCATATCTTCGTCCGTGGTGCCCGGATAGGTTGTGCTTTCCAGGACAACCAACTGGCCCTTGCGCAGGTACTTGGCGATCATCCGGGTCGTATCCAGGACGAACGACAGGTCCGGGTTGCGGTGGGCGTCCAGCGGCGTCGGGACGCAGATGATGACTGCATCGGCCTCGGGGAGCCGGGTGAAATCGGTCGTCGCTTCGAGCTTCTTGTCCTTCAGGTAGCCCTTCAGCTCGTCCGTCGAGATGTGCTTGATGTAGCTGCGGCCCTTGTTCAGCATCGTCACCTTGCGGTTGTCGATGTCGAAGCCCAAGACCCGAAAGCCCTTGTTGACGAAGGCTTTGACCAGGGGCAGGCCGACATATCCCAGGCCGACGACACCGATCACCGCCTTGCGGTCGAGTATGCTGGCCTCGAAGGCCCGACTTTGCTGGCTCATGGCTTGGCTCTCTCCTTGTACCACTGGACCGTCCGCCGCAGTCCTTCATCGAAAAGAACGAGGGGATGGAAATTTATCCGGGCGACCGCCCGGCTGATGTCGGCAAACGAATGCTTGATGTCGCCGGGCCGGGGCGGCTCATATACCGGCCGCGCCGGCCGGCCGAGAATCTCGCCGATCCGGGCCGTCAGGGCGTTGACCGTGATCCGCTCGGCGCAGGCCACGTTGAGGGCTTCGCCGGCGAGTCCGGGGGCTTCCGCGGCGCGGATGTTGGCCTCGATGATGTTCTCGATGAAAGTAAAATCGCGCGACTGCTCGCCGTCGCCATAGATAACCGGCGATTGCCCCGCCAGAATCCGGGTGATGAACAACGGGATGGCCGCCGCGTACTGCGAGAACGGGTCCTGCCGGGGCCCGAAGACGTTGAAGTAGCGCAGGCTGACCGTGGACAGGCCATAGGTCACGGCGAAGGTCTGGAGGTACTTCTCCCCGACCCATTTGCTGACGGCATACGGCGAGAGGGGCCGGCCCTCGTTCCCTTCGACTTTGGGCAATCCGGGATCGTCGCCGTAGACGGACGACGAGGAGGCAAAGACCAGCCGCCGGACGCCGCCCTTGGCCGCCGCCCAGAGCATGTTGAGCGTGCCCCGGATGTTGATTTCGTTGGTCGTGAAGGGATCTTCGACCGATCGCGGCACGGACGGAAGGGCCGCCTCGTGGAAGACGACTTCCATCCCGGCCACGGCCCGGCGGCACGTCTCCAGGTCGCGGATGTCGCCTTCGAGGATCTCGACGGCATCGCCCAGATGAGCCAGGTTTTCGCGCTTGCCGGTCAGGAAGTTGTCCAGAACGCGGACCCGATGGCCGCGCTTAACGAGCCCTTCGGCCAGATGGGAACCGATAAACCCGGCCCCGCCGGTAATGAGATAGGCTGTCATATCGTCCCCCCTCCTCGAAGGGCGGATTTTAATCCAGATAGCCGCGGTCTTTCAAGGCCTGCAGCAGCCGGTCCGTGCTTTGGGCCAGGTTTTCCTTATCGGTCTCGATGACGAGCTCGGGCTTGGCGGGTTCCTCGTAGGGGTCCGAGATTCCCGTAAACTCCTTGATCTGGCCGGCTATGGCTTTCTTGTACATGCCCTTGACGTCGCGTTCGATGCAAACGTCGAGCGGGCACTTGACGAAAACCTCGAGGAACTCGCCGATCTGCCGGCGGGCGTTGTCGCGCATCTCGGCGTAGGGGGAGATGAACGAGGTCAGGACGACGACTCCATTGCGGGTCAGGAGCTTGGATACGAAAGTCACCCGCCTGATGTTCTCGTCGCGGTCGGCCTTGGAAAAGCCCAGGTCGCGGGTCAGATCCTGGCGGACGATGTCGCCGTCCAGCCGCTCGACTTTGTAGCCTCGGTCCTTGAGAATCTCGGCCGCCCGGTCCGCAATGGCCGACTTGCCCGAGCAGGGCAGGCCGGTAAACCAGACCGTGACGCCTTTGTGATCGTGATCATCGCACATGATTGATGCAACTCCTTCGTCGGCCCTGGTCAAAGGACGGGCCGGCCTCGCATGTCGGCCGGAACGGCAAGCCCCATCCGGGTCAGGATGGTGGGCGCCAGATCCAGGATATCGACGTCCCGCCGGACCGAAGTCCGATCGGCGGGATCGTACAAGATATACATGCCTTCCTGGGCGTGGACGGCGTCGTCCGGCCCGGTGTCGTTCTCCGCCAGGTACACGGCGCCCCAGCCCAGGGTTCCGGCCGAACGCCAATAGAGGTCGTCGAAATAAACCATCAAGTCGGGGTAGTCGCCGCGCAGCTCCGGGTAGAACTCGTTGGGCTTGATGACCCGGGTCGCCCAGGCCTCCCCCTGCGGCCCGCGGATCGCCCGCAGCCGCTCGGCCAGGGCTTCGCGCTCGGCCTCGTAGTCCTCGGGCTTGATCGTGCCCTGCGGTTCCCGCCCTTCGACGTTGAGGAAGATGCGGGCGTAATAGCCGCCCCAGCCCCAGGCCCGGGTCCGGCTCCAGTCGATCGGGGTCTTCTCGATGTTGGCCCCCCGCTTGGGCGGCTCTTTGAGGACGAGGTCGCCCTGCTCGATCAGCCATTCGTTGACGCAGAACGCGCCCTTCATCCGTTTGGCGCCGTGATCGGAGACGGCCAGAAGCACGGTGTCGTCGGGGACGGCTTCGAGCAGGCCGCCGATCTTCTCGTCCAGAAACTTATAATAGTCCATGATCGCCCGCTCGTACTTGTGGCCGGGCTCATAGAGATGGTGAGTCGCGTCGTGGAACTTCCAGAAGGCGTGCTGGATGCGGTCGACCCCGATCTCGACGAACCAGAAAAGGTCCCAGGGCTTGGTCTTGGCCAGCCAGGTCATAACCTCGAATCGCTTGGCCGTCATGTCATAGATGGCCTGCAGGATCTTGTCCCGGTCCTCGGTCCGGAAGACGACGTCGAACGGATAGGGGCCGAAGCGGTCCTCGATCTCGGCTTTGAGGCCGGCCGGATAGGTATATTCCTTGTCGGCGCCCGGCGTGATGAAGCACCCGATCAAGTTCCCGGCGATTTTCCGGGGCGGGTAGCTCGGCGGGACGCTGACCAGGACGCTTGGCCCTCCCTGAGCGCCCAAGATATCCCAGACCGCCGGCTCTTTGACCGATTGCGAAGTGGCGATCCACATCTTGTCGTAAGTGTACCCGTTGCGATGCCGGAAGCCGTAGAGGCCCAGCCGCCCGGGGTCTTTCCCCGTGGCCATGACCATCCAGGCCGGGATGGTGATCGGGGGGTCGGAGCTTCGCATCCTGCCGTGATGGCCGCCCGCGATCATCCGGCTGAGAATCGGGAGCTCGTCCCGGCGGTCGAGAACGATCTCGGGCGGAGCGCAGTCGAGCCCAATGACCATCAATTTGCGTCTCATGGGTGCTTCCTCCCCGCGGCTCGGTCCGATCGCCGGTCGGGGTTCAATCGATATATCCGAGCGCTTTCAGGCGCTCTTTGACCTTTTCCTCGTCCTCCTGGCTGAAAGGGTCGCTGTTGCCGGGCCCTTTGGATAAAGCCTCACGGATGGCGCCGACGATATAACTCGATACGGTCTTGATCTCCGTCCCCTTGATGGCGCACTCGATTTCCTCGATCAGGGTCGTAGGGATCGACACCGTCGTGAATTCCTTGCCCATGACCATCTCCTCGGACGGGTCCAAAGCCCGCAAAATTAAAGCCATATATACACTATCGGCCGGAGTTTTTCAATCGGCGCTCAGCGCTCAGCGCCTCATATTGACAAACCGGCCTGAAAGGTGTTTATTATCTGTTCCCCATGAGCAAAGGCTCCTGACCCGCCCGATATGGAAATCATCACCTACCCGTTTGTCAAGAAACCCGCCTTTCTGGGCGTTCTCGACCGCAATTTGAAGAAGATCGAGGACCGGCTGGGCCTTAGCCTCAGCCTGCGCGGCGACAGCCTCTACCTGGACGGCGACCTGGTCAAGTTGGAGAACGCCAAGGCCTATTTCGAAAAGCTCCGCGATCTCGAGGAGAAGGGCTACGATCTCAAGGAGAGCGACTTCCATATCGTCCTCGACTTGATCGAGGAGGATCGGACCAAGCCGCTGGAGCATTACTTTCCGGCCGAGCCCCTGACCCTCTCGCGCAAGTCCGTCGCCCCCAAAAGCCTCAATCAGAAGGAATATATCGAGGCCATCCGCCGCCACGACGTCGTTTTCGGGATCGGGCCCGCCGGCACCGGCAAGACCTACCTGGCGATGGCCATGGCCCTGTCGTTTTACCAAAACAAGCAGGTGTCCCGGATCGTCCTGACCCGGCCGGCGGTCGAAGCCGGCGAGCGGCTGGGCTTCCTGCCCGGCGACATGCTGCAGAAGGTCAACCCCTATCTCAGGCCTCTGTACGACGCCCTCTTCGACCTCGTCCAGGCCGACCAGGCCCAACGCCTGATCGAGAAGAACATCTTGGAAATCGCCCCGCTGGCCTACATGCGCGGCCGAACCCTTAGCTCGGCCTTCATCATCCTGGACGAGGCCCAGAATACGACCCGCGAACAGATGAAGATGCTGCTGACCCGAGCCGGCTACGACTCCAAGGTCGTCATCACGGCCGACGTCACCCAGATCGACCTCCCCCAACCGAACAAATCCGGCGTCATTCACGCCATGAAGGTTTTGGCCCCGATCAAGGAAATCGCCTTCTGCAAGTTCACGGACAAAGACGTGGTCCGGCACCCCCTGGTTCAGAAGATCATCAAGGCCTACGAAAAGGCCGAGACGCGGGCGCAAGAATAAGCCCCGGCCATGCCGCTCATCTCGTTTAAGAATGTCCGCCTGTTTAAGGCCGGACCCGCTCCCGCCAAGCGCCCCGGCTCGCGCGAGGACCAGGCCGGCCGCCGACGCCGCTTTTACGAAAACCCGGTTTTTCTGATCCTGGTCTTCGGGTCGGGGTTGGCCGCATTGACCTCGACCTCCCCCATCCGCCCCCTGCCGGGTCTGCGGGAGGGCCAGGCCGCTCCGGCTGACATCGTCTCGCCCGCCGATATCCAGGTGGAGGACAACGAGACGACCAACCAGCGCCGAGGGGCCGCCGAGGCCGGCATCCTGCCGGTCTACGGCTTTGATCCCAACGTCTTCCTGGACGCCGAGGACAAAGTCCGCCGCCTCTTCACCCTGGGCCGGGAGACGGCGCCGGCCGGCCGGAGCGATTTCGCCGGGCTCCAGAAGATGGTCTACGACCGGTTCGGGATCGAGCTCGGCACGGCCGACCTCGAGGCTCTGAACAAAGCCGGATTCGGGAGCGACATCGAAACCGCCCTGGTCAACATCCTGGAAAAATATTCGGCCCGCGGCATCCTCCTCTCCAAAAGCCTGTTCAACGAGCGCGAGCCCGAGCGGGGCCTGGCCGTCCTGCGCGGCCGGGACGGCGAGAAGACCGTCCGGGTCCAGGATGTCCTGGACGTCCGGGAGGCCAAATCGCTGATCGTCCTTGACGTCAACGCCTTGGAGCTGACACCCCGGAAGAAAGGCCTGCTGATCAGCCTGGCTTACGGGTTCCTGGCCCCCAACATCACCTTCAACAAGGTCGAGACCGAAGCCCGCAAGACGAACGCCCGAGCTCGAGTCGAACCGGTCTACTTCACGGTCGCCAAGGGCCGGACGATCCTCCGCAAAGGCGAGGAAGCCACGGCCGACACCGTCAAGCGGATCGATGCGATCAACCGCGTTCTGCGGCCGGCCCGCACCTTGCCGGCCGCGATCGGCGCCTTCTGCCTATTCAGCCTTTTGCTGACGGCCTTATGGTTCTACCTCCTTTCGCTCCATCCCTTCCGCTTGGCCTGGAAGTACTTTCTGATGGCCGGCCTGACTTTGAGCCTGTCCCTGGTGCTGGATCGGCTGGGGGCTTCGCTGGCCGGAGCGGCCAGCCTCAACGCTCGGTTCTTCCTATTCCAAAGCGCCGAGAGCGCCGCCTTCGCCATCCCCTTCCAGTTCGGCGTCCTGTTGTTCGCCTTCCTGACGACCAACGCCGTGGCCCTGATGTTCGCCGTCCTCAACGCCCTGCTGGCCGGCTATCTGCTGGGGGCCAATCTCCTTCTCGCGGTCTACGGTCTGGTGGGCGGCATCGCCGCGATCTATGGCATCAAATACTACCGCAAGGCCAAACGCACCTCGGCCCTCAAAGCCGGTCTTTTCGTCGTCGGCCCGGTCAACATGCTGTTGGGACTCATCATCTTCCTGCTCGAAGGGCGGCCGGGCGGCCTGGAGACATTGGCCGCCAACGTCTTCATGGCCCTCATCGGCGGCATCCTGGGCGCCGGTTTGGCCTTCGTCCTCCTGCCGATCTACGAGAATATCTTCCGTTTTTTAACCCAGTCGAAGCTTCTGGAGCTGACCAACTCGGAATCGCCCCTCTTCCGCCAACTGGCGCTCCAAGCGCCCGGCTCATACCATCACTCGCTGGTCGTCGCCCAGCTGGCCGAGAAGGCGGCCGAGGAGATCGGCGTCGATGCCCTGTTGGTTAAAGCCGGAGCCCTTTATCACGACATCGGCAAGATCAAGATGCCCGAGTACTTCGTCGAGAACAAGGATAAAAAGTTCGACGCCCACAAGGACCTGACGCCCAGCATGAGCGCGCTGGTCATCGTCAATCATGTCAAGGAAGGCGCCGAGCTGGCCCGCAAGGAGCGCCTCCCGGCCGAGATCCGGGAGATCGTCGAGCAGCACCACGGAACCTCGCTGGTGCGGTACTTCTACCTCAAGGCCAAGGAAAAGTACGATCCCGACATGCACAAGATCGGCGAGGAGACGTACCGATACCCCGGCCCGTCGCCCCAGACCAAAGAAGCCGGGCTGGTCATGCTGGCGGACTCCGTCGAGGCCGCTTCGCGCAGCCTCAAGTCGCAAAAAGAGGACAGCCTCAAGCGGGTCGTCCGGGACATCTTCGACAACTACCTGCAGGACGGCCAGCTCGACGACTGCGGCTTCTCCCTGCGCGAGCTGCGGGCCGTGGCGGCCTCCTTCCTGGCCACCCTGAAGACCGTCTACCAGCCGCGGGTCGAGTACCCGGGCTTCGATTTCGAGCCGAAAAAGAAAAAAAAGACCGAGCCGGGCCCGCGCAACGGGAACGGCGGATGGACGAACGGACATGATCGAGATCCTCAACCGCCAGACGCGCCAAAGGATTGACCGGGCCGGCCTGCTCCGCCTGCTGCGGCGCCTGACCCGCTTCTACGGCGTCCGCAAGCCCGGGCTGTCGCTCGTCTTTGTCGGCGACACCGCGATTCGCACGCTGAACCGGGCCTACCGCGGCCAGGACAAGCCGACCGACGTCCTGAGCTTCCCGGTGATGGCGCCGTCGCCGGAAGGCGATTTCTATATGGGCGACATCATGATCTCGGTGCCCCGGGCCGAGCGGCAGGCCCGCGACCTGGGCCACAGCCTGCGGCACGAGATCGAGTTCCTGACGGTGCACGGCTTTCTCCACCTGCTCGGGTTCGAGCACTTCCGGGGCCACGAGGACCAGGAGGCCCGCCTGGCCGCCCTCCTCTGGCCGAAGGGGGCTTGAAGTGGCCTGGGCCGCCTATGCCGCCTGGACCGGGATGGTCCTCTGCTTCCTGGCCGGTTTCTTCCTGTCGCTCTTCCACATGGCCGTGGGCGATATGTCCAAGATCGCCATGAGCCGCTATCTGGAAGACCAGGACAGGGCCTACCGGACGCGCATTCTGGACCGCTTCGAGGAGATCAAGCTGGCCGCCGATGTCGGCCGGGTGATCTTCGTTTTGGCTTTCTTCATCACCGTCGACCTCGGTCGGCCCGGGCTGCACTACCGGCCGCTCCTTTGGGTGGTCTTCGTCCTGGGCGTCTACGCCGTCGTCTTCGATGCCGTGCCCCGCATCCTGGCAGGCCTGTTTCGGGAGCGGCTGCTCGGCCTCTTCCTGCCGTCCCACCGCATCCTCCTGGCCCTGTCCGCGCCGGCCCTCCTTCTGACCCGCTGGCTCATCCGCCGCGAAGAGATCGAGGAGGCCGCCGAGGAGGACCGCGAGGCGAGCGACGAGGAGATCGAGACGTTCCTGGACGAAGCCCAGGAGGAAGGCATCATCGAGCACGACGAGCACGAGCTGATGCGGAGTGTCGTCGAGTTCGGCGATACCGTGGTCCGGGAGATCATGACCCCCCGGGTGGACATGGTCTGCATCCGGCGCGACGCCAGCCTGCAGAAGCTCCGTAACCTGATCATCGCCGAGAAGTACTCGCGCATCCCGGTTTACCGCGACCGGGTGGACAACGTTGAAGGCGTGGCCATGGCCAAGGATCTCCTGCCGTTCGGCGAGCGCGAGCACGACGCGGCCCCCCTGGACGCCCTGCTGCGGCCTGCGGTCTTCGTCCCCGAATCCATGAAGGTGACGGAGCTGCTCAAAGAGTTCCGCAAGGTCAAGCAGAAAATGGCCATCGTCGTCGACGAGCACGGCGGGGTATCCGGACTGGTGACCATGGAAGACGTCATGGAGGAGCTCGTCGGCGAGATTCAGGACGAATACGACGCCGAAGAGGCCCAGATCGTCACCAACGCCCCCGACGACATCACCGCCTCGGGCGACGTCAAGGTGGAGGAGCTTGAGGATTTGTTCGATCTGGAGCTCGCGGGGGACGATTTCATCACCGCCAGCGGCCTGATCGCCCACGCCCTGGGACGCCTGCCGATCAAAGGCGAAGTTTTGACCATAAAAGGTTTGCGATTTGAAGCCCTGGAAGTGGACCCCAAACGGATCAAAAAGGTCCGGATTCGTCTGGCCGATCCCGGCGAGGCCGAACCCCAGACCGACTGAGCGGACCGGCCCGGCCGGCCGCAGCGACCCGAAAAGAGAGGAACCTATGGCGACCCGTAAGCCCGCCGCGGCCGAAAAGGCCAAGCCGTCCGCCAACAAGCCCAAGCCGAAGCCGGAAATCAAGGCCAAGCCCGCGCCCAAGACGAAGCCCAAACCCGCCGCCAAACCGAAGTCGAAGCCCGGGCCGGAAGCGAAGACCCCGCCGGCAGCCAAGAAGCCCCGCGCTCCCCGCCTCCCCCGCACCCTGAGCGTACCCGAGCCCGAGGCGCCCCCGACCACCCGAGTCGGCTATGTCGCCCTGATCGGGCGGCCCAACGTCGGCAAGTCGACCCTGCTCAACCGCATCATCGGGCAGAAGATCAGCATCATCTCCGACAAGCCGCAGACGACCCGGATCAGCATCCTAGGCATCCACACCACGGACAAGGGCCAAATCATCTTCATCGACAACCCGGGCATCCACAAGCCGCTCCACCATCTCAACAAGAGGATGATGAACTTCGTCTACGCCTCGCTGGAAACGGCCGACATCGTCTGCCTGATGATCGACGCCACCGAGAAGTTCGGGCACGGCGACGAGTTCGTGCTGGAAACGATGCGCAAGGTCAGCAAGCCGGTCTTCTTGTTGATCAACAAGGTCGATATCGTCCGTAAGGACGTCGTTTTGCTTTTAATCGATCGCTACAAGGACATCCTGCCGTTCAAGGAGATCATCCCGATCTCGGCGGCCACGGGGACGAACGTGGACGTCCTGGAGCGGCTGCTCTTCGACCACCTGCCCCTTTCCCCCAAGCTCTACGGCGACGAGGACGTCACCGATCAATCCAGACGGTTCCTGCTGGCCGAGATCATTCGTGAAAAAGTCCTGGCCCATGTCGAGAAGGAGCTGCCCTGGGTGACGGCCGTCTACATCGACGCCATGGAAAAGCGGAACCCCGACGGCAGCGTCGCGGCCGAGGACGCCGCCGCGGAATTCGGCGGCGAGCCAGACGTCGAGCTGGCCGAGGGCGAGGCCCCGAGCGAGTACACTCCTCCCCAGGAAGTGGAGCGATTCAAAAAGCCCGCCCCCGAGGTCATCATCCCCAAATCCGAGCGCCGCGAGCTGCGCGAGCCCGTGACCTACATCAAGGCCTCGATCTTCGTCGAGCGCGACAACCACCGCAAGATCATCATCGGCCGCCAGGGCAAGACGATCCGCCAGATCGGGATCGAAGCCCGGCGCGAAATTCAGGACATCCTGGAGAGCCGGATCTACCTCGACCTGCGGGTTCGGGTCCGCCCCGGTTTTTGTTGACTTTGCGGCCCCCCCGTGCGAAAATCGAGCGCCGTTTTCCCCCGCGGTGGGTGTAGCTCAATGGTTAGAGCATCGGACTGTGGATCCGAAGGTTGGGGGTTCAAGTCCCCTCACCCACCCCACTTTTGAGTTTGCCCCATTTCGAAGAGTATGTCGAACGGCTTATTCCAATAAATTCTTGTGGTTACACCCTTCAATTCGCAGTTCGATACCAGGATTTTCATGATTCTCTTTATTGCGGTAGTTGGCCATTTCGGTTATCGTGGTTTGTGCCAGATTGGAGTACTAGCGCCGCGTTTTTACTAGCCGCGCAAGTACTGCCGCTCAATTCCGGCGTTCTTCTTACGCCAAAAGGAGGGAGCCTCGAATGGAAAGAAGGAACTGTTGGATAGTGATGAAGTGCGGAAGGCAGCCGGGAGGTGAGAATGCGGAGGAACTTGGCATATGTCCGGCGGCGTTGCCCAATGAATATTTTGATAGTATCAACAAAGGCGAGCATTGCGGCAGGTTTTGTTGGGCTGTGGCAGGGACTCTCTGTGGAGGAAAAACGCAGGGAACTTACGCCAAGAAGTTTATGGATTGCCTTGGCTGTGCGTTTCTGAAGCAGGTGAATGAAGAGGAAGGCGGAAATTTCATCCTGACACCCAAAAAAGCTAAGGGGAATTTATAGGTCGGAATATTGCAAACGGAAGCGATTGCGGGCAACCAGCGGCCCCCTGGCGCCTCTTTCATCAATAGATCATTCGGACTTTCTTATCAATATATTAAGGTCCACCCGCGCTGAGTCAACCTTTCGTCGGTCCTGATCGTATATTCTATTGAAATCCCACTTTCTTAAGGAATGACCCGATGAGAAAATCCCCTTGCGGACTAGCCTCGCCAAGCCTGGCGGTATTCGTGTTTTTTGCGGTTGCCTTGTCCATAACCGCCATGGCGCAAACCCCTCCGCTGCAACGTGACGAAATCCTGATCCTGGGCACTTATCACATGGCCAATCCGGGACGCGATATCTTCAATATGTCCGCCGATGACGTGCTCTCGCCTAAACGGCAGGCCGAAATCGGCGAGCTCCTCGAAGTCTTGAAACGGTTTAAGCCGACGAAGATCGCCATCGAGTCCACGGTGTATGAGGATCGCCGCCCGAAGCAGTATGCCGATTACCTGGCCGACAAATACACGCTGTCCCAGAACGAGATTGACCAGATCGGTTTCCGGCTGGCGAAGGAACTCGGGATGAAGGCCATCTACCCGGTGGACATCGACGGCGATTTTCCCATGCAACGGGTGCACAACTTCGCCAAAGCCAAGGGGCAGTCGCAGATCATGGACCAGTTAATGTTTGAGATCGGCGAGATGGTCAAGCAGCAGGATGCCTACCTCCATTCGCACAGCGTGCTAGAGACACTGCTCTATATGAACGACGATACGAAGGTCGCGCAGGACGTCGGATTCTACTTGCGCGAAGCCCACATGGGAGAACCGGGCGACTATGCCGGACCGGACCTGCTGGCCAGTTGGTATCAGCGCAACATCCGAATTTACAACAATATCGCAAATATCATTGCATCCCCGAACGAACGTGTGCTGGTGATCTATGGGGCCGGCCATCTGGGCTGGCTCCGGCAGATCGTCACTAACGATCCAGCCATGAAACTCAGGAAATTATCGGAATTTGTCAGACCCAAGACGAACTGATGGACCAGGGCGCGATTTCCGTCTGGCGGGAAACGAATTGCTGATCTCACTCAGCGCCTTATCGAACGCGGACTTAGGGCATGGTCGCACTTGTTGAAACAGACCGGGTGCGACGCTTCTTTATTCTATTCAGGCTTTATGGGGGCAAAATTCCCCTAAAAAAGTTACTGACAAAATGGACGGGAAATGGGGTGCGGGTCAGCTTTCCCGATCATTGACATTTCCGCACGCCAAGCGATAGAGTGTCGGCATGACTGAGGGGAGTTTCCGCCCGGGGCGGCAATTTGTAAGATCGCAAAAAAAACATATTCCTATCCTTCAAACATATCATGGGAGGTGTTCAATGAAGATCTGGGCCATGCTGTTGACGGTATTGTTGTGCACACCGGCAATCATGTCGGCGCAGGGCTCGACGGCGAGTATCGACGGAACGTGGAACATCGTGATGAACGGTTACGGCGGTAAGATTACCTTCAGTAGCGGGGGGGGCTTCCTCAACATGAGCGGATATCCGCAGGAGAAGATCAAAGACCTCCGTTTCGACGGGTCAGCGATCCAATTCACCCGGGTGTCATCTTTGGGCCCCACGGGCGATCAGGTATTCACGGGGACCGTCACCAGCAATACGATGCAGGGAACGCTCACCCAGACGAGTATCCCCGGCAGCATCTATCAATGGAACGCCACACGACCCAAGTTGATCCCTCCGCCTCCGACTGATATTAATTTCGGGGGTCGATGGAATCTGAACGCCGACGGTTTTCATTTCGTTCTCGAACTCGAGCAGCACAACGACCGTTTGCAAGGACGCATGGCCCCGTCGGATCCGCCATCGATAAACACGGAGCCGCCGAGCACGATCGAAGGGACGGTTCAGGGGCGCGAGATCATATTCCGCAGGACTACGCCGGGGATGTTGACCCAGGAATTCCGCGGATACATTTATAACCGGAGCAGCGGAAACACCATAGGCGGAGTATTCGAGTTCAGGGGGGTGTGGAACTTCGGCTGGTATGCAACCCGATAGCTCTGCCAAGGCTTTAATCGGCTACACGGAAGAAGACATGTTCTCAAAAGTTTTGACATCATATTAGTCCAGAAAACTCACATTTTGATGGACCATTTTTCAGGGATTAGATGCCTCGGATCCTTGCCCATAAACTGATCCAAGCTTCCCCCGCAACGCCCCTATTCTCTTCTTTTCTAAGCTGGGATGGCCGCTCGCAACAGCTTCAATTGATTTTGCAGACTCGCCCTCATGAGAATAGTTCGAAGCTCATATATTACGGTACCCCACTTGATTTTCCCCTTATACGCCTGATAAATCAGGCATTTGCGCGGATCACTCAGATATTTGGCTTTCAGTCTCTTTTAGCCGTTTTAAGGCCCTATTAGCCGCGAACACGTCACAAAAGTCGACGAGCCTTTCATGCAGCGTTCATGAGGAAGAAGCTCCCGGGCTCGCGGAAGGGAGTTTGGGGAGAAGTCGCCGACGCGGACATCGAGTGCGTTATCGGATCGGGGCCTCTAATCCCTCCCTCTCATGGCGTAATCTTGCGGCGCGTGATCACGCCCGAATCGACGGTCTGGCCCGTGCGGGAGATGGCGTTGAAGTACATCTCGTCGCCGATGATTTCGGCCGCCAAGAACGCCTGATCGGTATCGAACCCCTTCGCCGTAAGGCCGCTCCGCCGGTCGAGGTTACCCACCCGCAGCCTGCCCCCCGATCCCACGACAAAGTACTCGATCCCTTTTTGCGGCTTCACTCGCTCATAGAAGTGGTCGTGTCCGCTTAGGGCGACGCTTACGTTGTACTTCACCAAGAACGGCTCGAGCACTTTGCGCAGGCTCAGGTCCGAGCCGTGCGTACCGCCTGACGAGTACAACGGTTGGTGGAAGACAACGATCTTCCACTTGCTGCTCGAGGCCTTGAGCTCCTTCTCGAGCCACTCGAACTGCTCCGGTGTGGGGTAGGTAGCCTCGAGCATGAAGAAGCGGACGTCTGGACTCGGATTGAAGGTGTAGTAGAGTTTTCCGTCCATGTTAAATAACTTGTAGAAACGCTGTTCGCGCGCATCATGGTTGCCGAGAGTCGCGTAGAACTTGACGCCGGCCGCCAGGAGCGCCTTGTAGGGAAGCTCGAACTTCACCTTGAAGTCCTGAGGGCGCTCCGCTCCGAGCATGTTATCCCCGACCGTCACGACCGTGTCGAACTTAAACCGCTCGTGGAGCCTGGCCATCTGCTCGCCGAGCTGGTACTGCGCCCGGCTGCCGGTGCCGAAGTCGCCGAGCACGCCAAACTTGAACGAGCCGCCTTTGTTCGGCAGGGGGAATAGCGGTCCGGCAGGCGACGGCTGGGTCTCGGGGCGGATCGCTCCGGCGGTGATGCCGCTGTCCCGGTAACCGACCCCGATGGCAATGAAAACGAACAGGAGCATGATGAGAGACAGATGAAATTTGCGCATGATGATCGCTGCCTGGGTCACTTCGGAAGTGCGTTGTCGATGAAGTCCACGATGACGTGCGCGTGGGTGTCCAGCAGGATCAGCCAGTCCCCGATGAACCGGTACTCGAGATCCTCGGACAGCTTCGGCAGCGTCTGCAGGACTTGGGGCGGAACGGTGGTCAACGGCACAGCGTCGGGGTAGCGGCAGTTCACGGTGAGCTTCAGCGCGACCGGGTCGACCGGGTTCTCACCCTTCATCGCCGCCTTCAACTGCTGACCATCGGGCCCGCCGAAGATGGTCGCCAGCAGACGTTTGATGATCGGACTCGCCTCCGGCGTGAAGATGTCGCCGGGCTTCGCCGTCGCGCGGGCCTCTCGTACGAGCTTTTCAAACGCGCGCTGGTTCTTGTCGATCTGCTCCGGCGTCGCTTCCTTCGGCAGATTCGGCAGCGATCGCTCGAGCTGCACGTGCAGGTCGATGTATTCCTTCAGACGGACATTCATGGTCGCGAGCGCCTCCGCGTCAGCTGGAGTCAGCGGCCCGACGACACGCTCCGTCGCGGGCGCCGACATCGGGGAAGCGGACGTGGCCGGAGGCGCAGGGGGACTGTCGTCGCGTGTGCACGCGCCCAGCGCCAAAACAGCCGCCGCGACGAGACCAATGACGACGCTCCGTGTAACAGACATGCATGTCTCCTTTTTTGACACTGACAGTTGCCGAACCTCACCAACACTGAACTGGCGCTCGTGAAGCCCCCTGATCTCTTCTTGCAGGTCGGCCTTCGACGGCGATGGCACCGTACCTGCCCGGTGTGCTGGTCCAGCGGTTCTTTCTGTCCGCGGCTCTAGGGATAGTGATCTTCTTCCCATTTAATGTACCACCTGTGAAGTGAAAATTCGAGGACAATGTAAGCAATGGTTCCGTCCGGCAGGACGGACAGCGGATCCGTCAGCCTCTTGACCTCGATTGTCCTGGCCTTGGGAATCACCCGGATCCTAACGGGCATAGGCAAAATCGTCCAATTGCGGGGCCGCATTCGCCACTCCTGGCTCCATCTCCTCTGGGCTTTGGACGTCCTGCTTTTTCTGCTTCTGAATTGGTGGGTTCTCTTCCGCTGGCACACAACGACCAAGCCGCCTTCGGGATTTTATTCCTGATCCTTATGCTCGCCCTCATCAGCATCAATCTGAGGGTCCTGAGCTGAGCGGCTGGCGAGACTTCCTATCAGAAGCCACCTCCTCAAACGACAAGCCCGTTCCGCACACAAGAAAAGGGCTGTCGCGGATAATTAAGGGGCATGGAGTGACCCGCCCCTATTCATATAGGCCCAACTGAGTTTCGCTGCTTCCCCGATTCTCTTTCTTTTTAGCTAGGATGGCCATCCGCAGTTGTTTTGCTTGAGTATTCAAATCCGCATTCATGAAAATAGTTCGAAGTTCATCTATTACGGCACCCCACCTGTGGATACATACGCGCCGGCAGTCGCATCTTCCGGAAAGATATCCTTGGGCAACGTTACCCTGGCTCAGGGGGTTCACAAGCTCACGGTAAAGATGGTTGGCTGGAATCCGAAAATGGAAGGGGATAAAGAATCCGGGCGTATAGGCATAGATTACATATTTTTCAAATATTAGGTTCATCTGATGTTCTGAATCCACGTTATGAAAACAATTCATCCGCCGGCCCGAGCATCAGCATCATCGGTCTTTCTAGTCCCGGGGGAAAGCCATTACTTCTTTATTCCTCGAATCATTTTTCCATTAAAGCTGATGATATTTTTCCTCGCATCAAACTCAGAATATAATCCCGCTTCGGGTGATTTTGGATCATATTTCCATTTTTCGTGAAGGCCCGATTTTCCTCGCGACACAACAAGAAATTCGTCACCGACTATCTCTTGGATGCCAAAGTATTCTAAATTGACTTTCCCCCAAGCGTTATTCCCGAGAAATATCTCATATGGTTCTCCCCAAGGATCTGTCAAAGGGAGATATTTCGTATATTTCGGTACCAATGCTTTATAAAGCAATGATTCCTTCTTCAAGAGGCAATCCTCAGGTTTTTCTAATACCGGAAACAATGAATTATCAGTTATACAATCCGCAACACCCTGAGCTATCTTTGTGATTTGCCTCTCGGCGGTTTCATATTTATCTTGCTCAGTGATTTTGACGACGACTTCATCGACAAAGGAGGCGGCGATATAGCCGATAAGAGAGTCATCATTATCGGGGTCGAGCAAGATCTGGTACCAGCTGCCGACTTTCGCCTTGTATTCCAGCAGCCCTCCCGTCTTCACCTCGTCGATACGAAAAATGACCTTCCCGGTCACGTCAGGCGTCGCCCTGACCTCCGCCGGCAGGACTTTGACTTTCAGGCCTTTGCGGTCTTGGCCCGCATAGCCCGCCAAGGACAGCGCCAGTATGGCCAGAAGCGCGATCGGAATTTTTTTCATGTAAACCCTCTCCCCTCCATCGGTCTCAAATAGAAAATCGTTATTGCTGGATATGATGCTACGAATCTCCATGGATTGCAAGAATCGGAAACGAAATATCAAGGCCCTAACGGTCGTATCCGCTGAAACCGATGACCTGCGAAGGAACCTAAACGACTGGGGCATAGGGGCCCAAATTCGGATCGCTGGAATGGCCAATCGCAGTTGTCTCAGATGATTATTCAAACTCGCCTTCAAGAGAAATGTTCGAAGCTCATATATTCGGTCCCCCACTTTTCATCTTAGCCCCATACGAAAACGATATCGAACCGTCTTTAGCTTTTATGTCCCATCGTTATGACTACATTTCCTTTTTTGTGTCCCTGGCCCACGTACCGATGAGCTTCGACAATTTGTTCGAGAGGATAACATCTGTCTAGGACCGGCTTTATCTTTCCCGCTTCGGCCAGTTCCTTGAGTGATGTGAGAGTATCGATGCGTATCTTCGGTGTTCCGTCATCGACGGACCGGTACTTTCCATTGGGGGCCAGCGCTTTTTTACACCGTCGTTTTAGTTTCGAACTCTTGCTCTTCCCAACGGCGTCAAGGATAAAATCATATGATTCTCCCTGAATCGAAATATCGTCTTTTGTGTAATCGATGACCTTATCGGCTCCCAGGGATTTCACCAATTCGAAATTCGCGGCACTGCACACCCCGGTCACTTCCGCTCCAAAGCTTTTGGCAATCTGGACCGCATAAGTACCCAGCCCGCCGGATGCTCCATAGATAAGCACTTTCTGTCCGTTTTGGATATTTCCCTTATTCAGATAATACAAGGCTAAAGCTCCCCTGGAAGGAAGGGAAGCAGCTTCCTCAAAGCTCGCCTCGGCCGGCTTACTAGCCACTAATCCGTCATTTGGCATCGACACCCCATCTTCACGGATACAAGCGTACTCGGCATAGGCGCCGAAGCTCTTCCCCGTAAACGCAAAAACGCGATCACCTTTCTTGAATCGTTTAACATCTTGGCCTACGGCTTCAATTTCTCCGGCCAGCTCAAGCCCCAGCACGGGTTTCCTCGGCCTTCGGAAACCTACGAATATGCGCATGGGGATCCATAGCCAGATGCTCACTTTTCCGCTTCGAACTATACAGTCGCTTATCGTCACCGCCGCCGCATAATTTTTTATCAACACTTCATTACGTTTGGGGATGGGCTTCTTAATCTCCTTAAGCTGAAGAACTTCCGGCGGTCCATACTTGGTGCAGACAATGGCTTTCATTATGAAGGATTTTATGGTTTTGAGGTCGGCGGCGGTCCGGGCTCGTATTCGCGCTCTTCCCAGACGTCGTACGCCGTAGCAACCGAAGAGGTCTGCGTGAGGATCGCGCCGATGGCCAGGATGTGGAGCCCTTTTAAAGCATAGAAGATCCAGGCGTGTTCTCTGAACGAGGGCACGGCCATCACGACACCGGTGATGAGCGCAAAGACGCAAATGCCGGCCGTTGATGCGGCGATCCTCTTCAGGCGCGCCGGGCATGTGCTCTGGTTCAAGACGGAGCGGTTGCGGAAAGCAAGGACGAGCACCGCGATGCCGAGCGCACCATGCACGTGGCCCTTGTACGGGATCGGATCAAACACGGAAACGAACAACGTCGCGAAGCAAAGCCAGATCATGCCGTAGAGCGTCTGCCAGGTTTTCATTCGAGCCTCCTTGATGACCGAAGCCTAACCCCTTCTCGAACGCCTATGACCGGCCCATATTTTAAGAGATATTTTTTCCATAGGCAACTAATGCGTAAACGGCTGAATCAACCTTGCGTTGGCGCCATTCGTATAGATAATTGAAGCTAGCTATGGAGGGCTGACATGTCGCGGTCGCCGACGGCTATCTGACCGTCGACGGGATGCGTTGCCGCGAATACCTGCCGGGGCTGCTCTTCACCTGCAGCGGGGAAGCGCTCGACTTCCGGGGCACGGCGGCGACCTTCCGCAATATCGCGCTCACCCGCACCGGCAGGTGAAGCGCTCCGGATGGATCGCCAGGCCTACTTCTTTTTGCTTAGCCCGTTGGCGATTTGCTCCATGATCCAGAGGGTAAAACCGATCGGCTCTCCTTCGATCCGGGTCTGGGCCCCTACGCCCCAGTCGTTAAGGGTCATTCGCATGTCATCGGTTTCGGCGGATACGACAGTAATCGGAAGGACCTGGAGGCTGACGGTCGCCGCCACCTTGCGCCCTTCTTTGTCCAGGGCTTCGACGATCCACACGTCGATCGTCCTGCCATTGTGGACGATCTTCTTCTGTTCCATGCGTTTGACGATTTGGGCGGCTTCGAAGTTCCCAACCTGCTGATCCTGGCCCTCGAGAAATTTTTTGGGGATGGTGAACGGCGACATGCCTTTGACCTGGATCACGGCCTTATAAATTTCACCTGGGCCGGCCTTGGTTTCCTCGACGAAAACATCGGTTACGATGAGCGGTGAATCCTTCATTTCCGCCTCGATTTCCATCCAGATGCCGGATTTCCCGCTGATCGTGTCCCTTTTCAAGATAGAGATGTACATCCGGGAGGCTTCATTTTTCGTCTTATCGAAAATCGCATAATCCGCCCAAGTGCCGGGGACGAAGGAAAACGTGTCCTTGATGACCAGCGGGGAAGCCTGATGCGGGATGGCTTCCTGGGCGGAAAGAGGCGCTCCGAGGGCCAAAGACGCCAGCAAAACGACCGGCAGGAGCAGGCGACGCTTCATGGTGTTTCTCCTATAGCCCATCATATCATGAATATCGTTTGGGGCTCCCGGCGGCTGAATCACAAACTGAGGTGCCCCTCGATGATCGGATGTTTCGGAGGAGCCAATCATTCTATTACTTCAAGGTGAATCTGCACGTAGCGGTAAAAATGACGCCTCGCGGTGCGCCAGCGATGAGGAATGGCTCATAAATCCATTGTTTGACTGCCGTTAGAGCTGCTTCGTCGAGCAAGGGGATTGATCTGAGGATGCGCGCATCTATGACCTTCCCCCGCTCATCAGTTGTCGCCTCGACTATCACCACGCCCTCGACGTGGGCTTGGCGGGCGATTTCAGGATAGATCGGATCGACTTGCTTGATGATTTTAGGCCCCTGATCCGTCCCCATAATTCTATGGGGGGCAGAAAGTTCCGTCGATGTGAGCTCGGACGGATCATCCAGCGCCCCGTGTTGCTTGAGCAGCTCGACCACGTCCTTATAGCCGTTCACAGTGGCCCAATGCAGCGACGTTTGGCCGTCTTTGTTCTTGATATTCACGTCCGCGCCCTTGGCGATCAGAAGCTCGACGACGTCTTTTTGGCCGTTCACGGCAGCCCAGTACATCGGCGTCAAGCCCTTTCCGTCCTTGACGTTCACGTCCGCGCCCTTAGCGATCAGCAGCTCGATCATGTCTTTATGGCGCCCATGGGAGGCCAGGAGCAAAGGCGTATCGTTATACTCATCCTTGGCGTTTACGTTCGCGCTCTTAGCGATCAGCAGTTCGACCATGTCCTTATGGTCTCCATCAACGGCATGGAACAGCGGCGTCCGGCCGCCCATCCCCCCGGCATTCACGTCCGTGCCCTTGGCGATGAACAGCTCGACGATATCTTTATGGCCCCCATAGGCGGCGCTGTGCAGGGGCGTATCGCCATATTGATCCTTGGCGTTCAGTTCCGCGCCCTTAGCCAGCAGTAAGGCGACCACTTCCTTAAAGCCTTCACCTGCGGCCAAGTGCAGAGGGGTCCTGCCGGCATCGTTTTTGGCATTCACAGCCTCGCCCCGATTCAGGTGCTTTTTCACATCGGCCAGATCGCCTTTTTCCGCAGCTTCATGGATGGTCCCATAAACCGGGGGCTTATTATCCCGACAGCCCCAGCCGACGAGTGCCGCCAGAAGGAAAACAGCCGCAAAAATCTTCGCCGTCCCGGTGTTTCGGTTTTTCATGGTTCCCTTTAAGAAAGCGGAATTCGGCGTCTCATGCGCCCAAGACACTAAAGAGAGGAAGCCGATCTATTCCTAATTGTCGCGATTCCGCAGTCCGGCCGGTACGCGATTGGAGAAATAGATCCGACGGATGCTGCCCGGCGCGATCTTTTCGCCCGTGGCCAGCTCCCAAACTTTTTGAGCGGAACTAAAATCGACGATCCTCCCCGACATGACGTCGCCGCTCTTGAGGAAGATATAATGTTCGTTGGTTTCCATCTGATCGCGTTCGTTGGGGAAATTCCAGTTTTCATTGACATAATTGATCATCCAAAGGTCGCGCATGGGGAATTCGCCGCTATTGGCCGTTCCCACGACCAGACGCGTGCTGGACATATCGATGATCCTATCGATGATGACATCGCCGCTCTTGAAGAAAATGGCAGATTCCCCGCCGCGCAACTGAGCCGAAGCGGACAGCGCCGCAGTCAGAAACATACCGACAAATACGACAACGATCGCTTTCTTGGTCATAAGAACCTCCCTGAAGAGATTGTGCCGAAAGCATATGCCTGCATTTTAGTTCTGTCAATGCTATGGCCCCAAAAAAATCAAAAAAATGCGAGGGTGATGGATATCGCAATCCGAGTATGTTGACAGCGATGCCCTGCGGTCGATAGTATGCCCTCACCATGAATACCAGATGGAGTTCGGCGTTGATCGCCTTGTTTCTCGGTAGCGCCTTGAACGCAGCCGCGGCGCCCGTGGACGAGCGATTGACAGTCCAGAATCATCGCTTTTTGACCATCAACACGGTCATCCGCGTCAACCAGATCGAATCGGCCCGCGACCTCAACGTCGGCGCCGACGAAGCCGCGATCCATACGCCGGAAACCGTGGCCGCGTTTCGCGCCGCCGTATCGGATGGTTTTCCCCAGGCCAAGGTGACCTGGGCCTTTTCCTGGCTCGCCCTGCAGGACGGGCGGCCGAACTATGTCGCCATCCGCAAGCTGGTCGCGGGCTATCACGCCGCACACGGCGACGAGATCACCTTCATCCCGGGCGGGTACTTCGCACCCATGTACAGTTCGCGCGCCCAAGTGAACAAAGACATCCACGAGGCCCTGCAGCGCGTCGGCGACATGGTCGGGAACGGATACCGACCCAAGAGCATCGTGGCCGGGTTCCTCTCCGCCGAGAACCTGCGCGACTTGGCCGAGGAGGAAGGCATCCATGTCTGTCAGGGCACGATCTGGAGCCAGTACGGCATCGACAACGGCGACGGGGACGGCTCCATCAGCTACCCGTACTACCCCAGTCGCGAGCACGCCTGCAAGCCCGCCCAGGGACGGGCCGACTTCATCGACTGTGTGAACCTGGACGGCTGGACATGCGATTTCCTGTGCGCGCGGCGCTTTGGCTTCGAGGGCGGTTTCAACAGCCGGCTAGGCGTGGGGCCGATCGAGGCGTACCATAATCTCGGCGTCGAGAAGGGCCTGGCCGAAGTCATGGCCGTTACGGCAAACCATTTCGACGACGGCTTTCGCCGCAACGGCTTCGGCTGGGTCACGGTCTGCTGGGAGATCAGTCTGGTCAAAAGCCTTAAGCCCGAAGTCCTTGGCTGTCTCACGACCTGGCTGCAAAATGTGCGGCGGCGCTGGCCCGACGCCCGGGTGGTCACGCAGGGCGAGTTCGGCGAGGCCTGGCGGCGCGAGCATCCGGATAATAAAGGCTTGGACTACCGATTTGTGCAACGCGGCACAGGCATCGGCGGCTCCGAGCCGAATCTGGAAATCCGCTGGTTCATGAACTCGGCCTTTCGGTTGGCGATCCTGCGCGACTGGCAGAAGAATGATCCCGGCCGGGTGATCGACTTCACCCGCTACGATCTGACCGCCCACGAGCCCGAGGATCCCTCAGCCGGTAATCCCGCGCGGAATTGGAGCCTGATCAATCGCATCAACCAGAAGCACCGTCGGCCGGAAGACGCACCGGTGCCCCTAGCGGCACTCACGGCGGAAGAACAGGCTCTGATCCGAAAATACTGCCCGGAGCTGTTCTAGACGGCACGGCTGACGAACGACCCCGCTCAATACCACTTCGAGATCGTGAAATTATGGCTGTGACCGTTTGTATCCGCCGTTGTGACGGCGACGGGTGTTCCGTTTTTCACGCTCAAGAGCTCCGCCTCGTTCATAGTGAAGGTATGGGTATGGCCGTTGGCCGAGGTCTGTCGGGAAATCCCGCCGGTCGGCGGAGTCTCAATTTCGGTTCTCTGAATCGTGATGGTGTGGGTATGCCCCTGTGTGGTCGCCGACGTGAAGACCCTGGAATTGGGATCGGTCGGGGTCGTCGACGAGCTTTTGCAGGCGCTCAGGCCGAAACCCCAGATGACGATAGCCGCCGCCACGAAAAGCGGAAATCCTTTTCTTCTCAAAGCGTTTTCTCCCTTCAGAGATAGGATATTCGATGACGCCCGCGTCTCGAGGCGAACAGAATCACTCGGAAATTTTCCCCATTCCCGATATAATTTATAGATATAGGATAGTCCGATGCCTCACGGATGTCAACTCGAAGGAGTCCTCTGGTCTCTCAGGTCTTCCCGGTCCGTTTTTTCGTTGCGGCGGTCGCCTGCACTTTCCGCTCTTCCAAGTATTCCCAGCGCTCATAGGCGGCGGCCAGCTCGCCTTCCAGCTTCTTCAAACGCGCCTTGACCGCGGCAACCTCACCGCCCGCGTCGCGATAAAAGCCGGGATCGGCCAGGGATCCATAAAGCCGAGCTTTCTCCGCCTCCAACTGTTCCAGCCGCGGCGGCAGGGCGTCCAGCTCCCGCTCTTCCTTGAAGCTCATCTTGAAGGTCGCCGGACGAGGTCTGGGCAGCGGCTTGGGGGCGGGTTTCTCATCGGTCGGCAGGGGGGGAATCTCTCTCTGTCGCAGCCAATCGTCGTAGCCACCCACGAATTCTTCGATCTTTCCCTGGCCGCTGAAGACGAGTGTACTGGTCACCACATTATTCAAAAACGCCCGGTCGTGGCTCACCAGCAGCAGCGTGCCCTTGAATTCGAAAAGCAGCTCCTCCAATAATTCGAGGGTCTCGACATCGAGGTCGTTGGTGGGTTCGTCCATAACCAGGACGTTGGCGGTCCGGGTGAACAGACGGGCCAGCAACAGCCGGCAGCGCTCCCCCCCGGAAAGAGACTTCACTTTGGCTCGCGCCTGCTCGGGGGTGAAGAGAAATTTCCGCAGGTAGCCGAGTACGTGCTGGGGAGCGCCGTTGACGGTGACCGTGTCGTTGCCGTCGGCGACGTTGTCGAAGACCGTCCTTTCCGCGTCGAGCTGATCGCGCACTTGGTCGAAATAGACGACCTCCAGGTTGGTGCCCAGGCGGACGCGCCCCTGCATCGGCGCCAATTCTCCCAAAAGCAGGCGCAGCAGCGTGGTCTTGCCGCAGCCGTTGGCGCCGATGATGCCCACCCGGTCCCGGCGCATGATCGCGGTCGAAAAATCACGGATCAGCTGATTTCCGGGGAATTGGTAGCCGACGTTTTCCGCCGCGATGACCAGGTCGCCCGAACGCTTTCCCGATTGCAGGGTCATTTTGACGCCGCCGGACTGTTCCTGCCTCTGCCGGCGTTGGGCCCGCATCTTCAGCAGGGAATTGACGCGGCCTTGATCGCGGGTGCGGCGGGCCTTGACGCCCTGGCGGAGCCAGGCTTCCTCGATCGACAATTTCTTGTCGAAAAGCTCATTTTGGCTCGCTTCCATGGCCAGGCTTTCCTCTTTGCGCCTCAGGAAGGTGGCGTAATCGCAGGGCCAATCCAGAAGTCGGCCGCGGTCGATTTCGATGATCCGGCTGGCCAGCTTCTGCACCAGGCGGCGGTCGTGGGTGACGATCACGATGGTGCCGCCGTAAGCGGCGAGAAAGTCCTCCAGCCAGGTGATCGCGTCGATGTCCAGGTGATTGGTCGGCTCATCCAGCATCAGGATGTCCGGGCCCGCGACCAGTGCCTGGGCCAGCAGGGTGCGCCGCTTCAAGCCGGTGGACAGGGTGGCGAACTCGGCTTCGGCTGGAAGCTGCATCCGGGCGATGATCAGATCGACCTGGCGATGGATTTCCCAGCCGTTTTCGGCGTCCAGCTGATGTCCCAGGCGGGCCAGGCGCGCCATGAGCCGCGGGGCGTCCCCGCGTTGGTCGGCCAGCAGGGCGCTGGCGTGATGGTATTCGGCCAAAAGCCGGCCCTTAGCCGCCAAACCCGAAGTGACGATATCGAAAACCGGTCCGGTGATGCCGACGGGGATCTCCTGGTCCAGGCGGGCCGTGGCCAGGCCTTGGCCGCGGGAGACCTCTCCGCTGTCCGGAGCGACCTCGCCGTTGACGAGCTTCATCAGCGTGGTCTTGCCGCTGCCGTTGCGGCCCAACAGGCAAACCCGCTCATGGCGTTCGATGTTCAGGTTGACGCGGTCGAGCAGACGGGCGCCTCCGTAGCTGATGCACGCGTCTTTGACACTGAGCAGAGCCATCAGAGAACCGTCCTCATTGTTCCCGCCGCCCGCACTTGATCGTGAGCCCCGCGGCTAGCGTTTTCTCTGGTATTTCAGCTTGCCCCGGACTCCCGCCTCGAACACCTTGCGAGCTTCGGCCTGCCTATTCCTGTCGTCTTCCATCTCCCGGTTTTCCGGCTTCGCGGTTTCGGGGGGATTCTCATCCGGTTTTTCGACTTCTTCCGGCGAATTCCGGATCGTGGTCGGCGGGACCGCTTCCTTCGCCTTCTTGCCCGGAATCCTATTCGTAACTTTAATTTTCATATTCTTTTCTCCTCGTTGCTTAGTCTTGGGGGGTCCGAGCTCCCGGTCGCTTCCACCCTATCATCTCGACCTATACGGCCATTTTAACGCATCCGGCGGGGAATCGATAATTCCGGCTGCTCCGTCCGGAATCGAATCGGCGAGGGACATCGATCGGCCGGCCAAAAATACAGTCCACGATTCCGGGATTATTCCTGGCCGGCGGGACTTCCAGCCCCCCTTTCGCCGGCCCGAAATGGCTGTATTAAGGGGATTCCGGCCTGGCACGCAACTTGCTTTTATGCAAGAAGCCGATGGAAAATGGCTTTGCTTCCATGGGCGGGATCCGATAGCGGCGAGAAGCGGAGGAACGAGATGAAAAAGTTTGACATCGAGGTTTTGACCCGAGCCTTTGAAGGGCGATAAACCCGATGCGTTCAATCGTGTTATAATGGCCTTAACTGATTTCACCAAGCGGGAGGCTCCCATGCGTCGATCTGTCGTTTTCTTTACGGCCTTGATTCTGGTATTCGCGTTCGGCGTCCCGTCCGGCGCCCAACAGTCCGCCACCCAATACAATCCCCAGAACCGGCCGGCCGATCCCCGCTTCCAGAGGAACGACCAGATGCGGGGCGACCGCCGCTCCTTCGTCGGCCAATTGACCATCGACCTGGTGCGGCAGGCCGAATATCTTTCCCAATCGAGCTATGAGTACTTCATGGGCTGGAACGGGGCGATCTCGAATCAGGAACAGGCTGTGCTGTTCAAGTCCGAGGAATTTACCGCCGCCTGCCGCCTGTTCAACAAGCTGGTTCAAGACCAGACCAACTATTTCCAGCGCGACAATTTGCGAACGAACCTTTATAACGCGTCTCGCTACGTCGCCGCTTCGTTCCGCCAGCTCGAAGAGCAGATGCGGCTGGGCGGGCTGCGAGGCGACTTCAACCGGATGCGCCGGGACGGCCGGCCGTTCGCGCAGAGAGGGGTGCAAAGCGCGCGGAGCCCGCTGGGACTTGCCGAATGCCGCCGCCTCCTGGATCGGATCGAAGCCGAATTCTCCGCTTGGCGATAATCATCAAAGGCCCGATGTCCGACCATAGAACCGGGAATTGGCTTCTTGGCCTCTACCTCCCGACGAGCGCCCTTCTGATCGGGCTGCTCGGCAACCTGATGCGATTGACCGTTCCGGCCACCGGCCGCGGAGGTTGGTTTGAAGTCTTATGGGCCTATGCGCTACGATCCCCCGACCATTTTTCCATTCTGCGCTGGGTCGCTCCGGCGATCGGATGGCTTCTTCTGCTCTTGATGATCATCGCCGCCCGAAGCCGGAAGCCGATCCTGACGGTGGCCGAAATCCGGATCATCCTTCTGGTGCTGATCGTACTGATGACCTTTGTGGCCAAATTATTCACCATCCTGATCGTCGGCGAGCCCGCGTCGGATCCCGGATCGTCGCATACGGCCATGAAAGACCTGATGATCCAGATTTTTCTATTCGTGGACGTCGATCTCATTCTGGCTTACTTGGCAACGTATTTGCCGATCTTCAAGGCCTTGAAGCGCCGGCTGGTTTAAGCGTGCCGCGTCGCCGTAGTCCGGAATAGGGGGCATGTCTTATGATCGCGCGTGCCCCGCGCCTCGATGGTAATTCAATTTTTACGAGGAGAGTTTAATGAAAAAGCTGAGTCTCTTGGGTTGGATCTGCGAGATCATCGTCGTCGTCGCCGGCCTCGATTGGGGCTTGGTCGCCCTGTTCAAGTTCGATCTCGTGACCAAGATCTTCGGATTCGGGGACATCGTGCGGATCGTTCACATCGTCGTCGGGGCCGCCGCGGTCGTTCTCCTGATCGATCTCGTGACCGGCAAAACCAGAAGAGCGTAAACGGCGTTAGGCTCGAATTTTCGTTCGGGGGTCCGCCCCGGCCACGCCTCACCCTGGCCGGAGTGTTTTCATCTGGCCGGCCTATTTAATCGCCACGCCCATCGTGTCCCGGTGCATGTCGATCAGTGTCCGCATATAGGGGCCGATCGCGTCGGCGCTGTTGAAGCCGGCCTTGCGGGCGGCCGTATCCCGCTCTTCCTTTAAAAGCTTCGGGCTCTCGGCCCAATGGGCCAAGTCCCGGTAGCATCCGAGGGTATAGATGTCCCAGCCGGCGCCCTGATCCCGAACGAAGATCATCAGCGCCGGCCTTCCCGTCGCCGCCTGGTAGTCGCTTTCCCCGCGGCGTTCTTTGTACAATTCGGCCTGCTTCCCGGGCAGGGCGGCCATGATCTCGATGTGGTAATACGCCCCGCCGGCAAACGCCTTTTTGACGGCATCAAGCCCGGGCCCCTTGACGAAGAGATCCTCTTTCCAGGAAACGCAGGCGTCGAGCTTCTCCTGAAACCCGTCCGCCGCCTCAGCCCGCCGGGCAACCCGTGCGGGCGCATAGTATTCCGCGTAGCTTCCCATCGGCAGGAGCAGCATGAGATCCCACTGATCGCCTTGGGTATGTCGCCACCACAGGGGCCGTTCGTCGCCGGCGGCGTCGAGGACGGCCATCCGGCCCTTAAGGAGCGCGATCAGATCCAGCAGCTTGCCCGGGGCGGCCCGCAGGAACGTCGTTTTATACAGATAGGCCGGCGCGGGCTCCGCAGGGCCGTCGGCGGCCCGGACGGCGACCGGGAGGGCGGCTCCCAGGGCCAGAAGGCATACGATCAGTCGAGCGGTCCTTGTCGTTCGCTTCATCGCGACTCCTCCGAATCGGGGGGGGGTTCGAACGGGATCATCATACCAGAATTGCGGGCAGCCGGCCGCTCCGCGTTCCTTGACGCCCCCGGGGGTCCTAAGTACAATCCGAGGTACCTAAAATCGAGGAGATCCAACATGATGCCTGAAACGTGGAGTCGACGCCGGTTTATGGCCGTGGGCGGAGGCGCCCTGGGAGCGGCCGCATTCGCCTTCAAGGCCGACGCCCTCGAACGGGTCACGGCCGCCGGTCAGACGGTGGCCAACCGGACGCCCGAGGAGGTCGCCAAGGACGAGTTCTACTGGCGGGAGATCCAACTGGCCTTCAAGCTGGACCGGACCTTGATCAACCTCAACAACGGCTTCACCTCGCCCTGCGCCAGGGTCGTGCTGGAGTCGGAGTTCCGTTTCATGGACATGATCAACATGCTGCCCGTCCATTACCAGGGCATGGTCGCGGCCAATGCCGCTTCGCTGCGCCTCAAGATGGCCAAGGAGTTCGGCTGCGACGAGGAGGAGATCGCCCTGACCCGCGGCGCCAGCGAAGCCCTCCAGATCGCCCAGAACGGGATCGACCTCAAGCCCGGCGACGAGGTCCTGACCACCGAGCAGGACTACCCGCGCATGCTGACGACCTGGGACCAGCGGATGCGGCGCGAGGGGATCAAGATCGTCCGCATCCAGTTCCCCGTTCCGACGACGGCCGACGACCTCTACCAGCGATTCGAGAAGGCCATCACTCCGAAGACCAAGGTCATGCATTTTTGCCATACGACCAACCTGACGGCCCAGCTCTTCCCCGTCCAGAGGCTGGCGCGCCTGGCCCGCTCCAAGGGCATCGTCACGATCGTCGACGGCGCCCACGCCCTGGGCCAGTTCCCCTTCAAGCTGCGGGACCTCGAGTGCGACGCCTATGGCGTCAGCCTGCACAAGTGGCTGATGGCCCCCATCGGCAACGGCCTGTTGTATGTCCGCAAGGAGATGATCCCGAAGTTCTGGCCGCTCCAGGCCGCCCCCGAGCAGCAGGACAACGACATCCGCAAGTTCGAGTCCATCGGAACGCATCCCTGGGCCATCCGGGCCGCCCTGGGCGAGGCCCTGGCGTTCCACCAGGCCATCGGGGCCGAGCGCAAGGCGGCGCGGTTCCGCTACCTGACCCTGCGCTGGGCCAACGCGCTCAAGGTTCATCCCCGCATCAAGATCCTGTCGGCCATCGACGAGCCGGCCCAGGTCTGGGCGGTCGCCGCCGTCTGCATCGACGGCATCGACGTCCGAGCCCTCAACAAGTTCCTGATGGACAAGTACCGCATCGTCACGGTGCCGCTGGTCGGCGGCGCCCCCCCGAACTCGGTCTTCGACTACCAGGCTCTTCGGATCTCGCCCAACATCTATACGACGACCGAAGAAATCGACACGTTCGTCCAGGCCATGGAAGACGCGATGAAGAGCGGCGTGCCCGCGGCCCCCGAGCCGACGCCTGAGGAAAGCCTCCAGGAAGGGCAGGACTGCTAGGCGCGGCGGCATCCAGGAGGATCCCGATGAAAAAATTCGCGATCGCGGTCGCGGCCGTCCTGGCTTTCGGGCTCATCGCCGGCGGTTCGGCGCTTTACGCCCAGGGCACGTTCAAGATCCCCTATAAGTTCGAAGCGGGCGGCAAGAAGCTCCCCGCAGGCGAGTACCGGATCGGCCCCAAGGACGACAAGCAGCTCACCCTTCGCCCGGCAGCGGGAGGCGACGAGATCCTGATCCCGGTCCTCGAGCGCCTGCCCCAGCCCACACCGGCCTTGTCGGAGCCCCAGCTGGTCTTCGACATGGTCGGGAATTTCGAGCCATCCTATACGGAATACGTGACGGAATACGTTTTGGCGGAGCTGCATCTCCCCGGAGCGGACGGATATCTCGTCAAAACCATGAAGGGGGCCCACAAGCACGAAACCCTGAAGGGACAGACGGCGAAATAACCGGGCGGCCCGGTCCGCCCGAGCGCTTATCGGGCGGGCCGGGGCGCTGGCGTCTCGGGCCGATAGGAGAAGACTTCGTACCCGAAGTCCGAGAACGGACCCTCGCCGTTGGTCCTTTGAACGACCAGCCGGAGATTTAAAACCGTCTTGCCTCGGGTCAACGCGGGGGAGATCTCGAAATCGGAATCCGCCCAGCGAAGACTCTCGTTTTCGTAACCGTCGTACCAGCATCCCGCGTACGCCCCGTCGACGTACACCAGGGCTTTCTGCCGCAGGGATTTCTGATCGATGCGCCGCCTGATCTTGACGCCCTGATTTTCGGGATCGAGGGCGACCTGGAACCGGATCTCCCCTCCATCGTGATAGCGTCCCGTGGTACTCATGGACGTTTCGTGATCCTCCCCTTCCGGGAAGGCGCGAACTTCGACGGGCCGGCCCGCGACCGAGGCCGCATAGCCGTGCATTTTTTCACTGGCCGGGCTGCCCACCGCCAGCCAATCCGTCCGGCGCAGGGCCTCGGCCTTCTTCAGGTAGACGAAGGCCAGACTCCGGTAGTCGGAGACAATGTCGCTTTGCCCGCCGTGCTGGATGCGAGCGTTCAGGGAGGAGAAGAACGGCAGCGGGGCCTCCAGGTGAAAGCGGCTGTAGCTCGCCGGCACGTGATAAGCCCCGACCTGGTCGCCGCCTCCTTCCGCCTGGATGTCGCCCGCGACCGACCCGAACGGCGAATCGAAATCGACGTTCGGCCAGAAGCAGGCCAGATAGTAATCCTCGGTCCCGGTCCCGTTGAACTGGGGCGATACCGCGCCGTCGAGGACGAAATGCTCGTTGCCTTCGCAGTAATGCGAATGCATCATGGATTGGACGACACCCGCCAGCCAGCCCGTCCCCCGTCCTTCGAACAGAGGCCAGTCGCGGCCGTAGGTCGTCTCGCCGGCATGATATTGAGTCGTCAAATAGGTCCCCTCCGCCCGCGGGATCGGATTGGCGCCGATCGAGATGCGGGCCTGGAGCGGGGCCATGGTTCGGCCCGAGGCGTTGGTCCATTCGATCTCGGCGCTCTCCCAGAAGGCCATCGGGAAATAGGAGGTCAGCCGGGCCTTGCCACCGGCCCGCTTCTCCACTCGCAGGGGCAGCGCTCGCATGTCGTCGGCCCGGACCGCCGATCCGAAGAAGATCCCCGGCGGGGCCTGCACGTCCCAGCGGGCGTGGCCGTCCCACCGCATCCGGAGCCGTGTCTTCTGGAAGAAGTCCTCCCCTCCGTCGGCCTCGATGACGATGGTGCGGATGATGCCCGAGGCACCCTGAAGCTTCAAGAGCGAGACGGTCTGCCCGGGCTCGACGGTCTTTGACTCGGCTTCATGAAGCCGGAGTCCCGGGGCCTCGAAGGGATCGTCCCCGAGTCTGGCGAAAGAATCAAGGAGCGCCGCCCGGTCTTCATTCCCGGTGAAGGAAACGACGTCGGCCGGAAGCGGATACTTCTCAAAGATGATATGGAAGAACCGCGATTCGCCCTTGACGCTGATCTTCAGGGATTTGGCGAACGGGATAGGAACAAAGCAATTCCCGGCCAACGGCTCCCCTCCCCAGCGGCCACGCTTCTCGTAAGAAACGAGGGGGCTCGGGAAAAGAGGATGCCGGCCCTGGTAAAAGTCGAGGATGTTGATCCGCCAGCGCGGCTCCTTCTCGCCGTCGAAATAGAATTGGAGGACGGCTTGGGGATCGAAGGCCGTTCCCCACATGCTCTTGACGCAGCCCGGGCCGACCGTGTCGAAAATGACCTCGTCGCCGCGCGAGTCCTCGTCTTGTTATGGCTGGACACCTGGAGGACGGTTGTCTGGGCCGGAGCACGGAGCAGCTTCTCGAGCAAACGATAAGCCGGATGCGGGCCGGAGACGGCTTGGGCCGGTGCGGGCCGGGCCGGGGCGGCCAGGCTCAAAGCCAGAGTGATCACAGCCGCGGCAGGAATGAGCTTTTGATGGTCCATCTGTTTCTCCCGGAGGCGGAACAATTCTTGCGCCGGTCGCCGACTTATTAGGGGCGGGTTCCGTTGGCGATGGCGGAGCACAGGTACGGGTCCTGCGCTTCGAGACCGGCCCGGTCGTCCAGCCAGGCCGCCAGTTTGTTCACGAGGCGCCGTTCGAAGAGATCGGGGAACAGAAAATGGGCCAGATCGGCCTGGGCCCGGACCACGGCGCAAAACGGCGCCCAACCGATCGTGGACGGCGCACACAGCATCACCCGCACCCGAACGTCCCGGAAGCCGGCCTGCCGGAACATTCCGCCCAGCGATTTGCCGATGTCCTCATGGCTTCCGATCTTGCGGTGAATCGCCGCCAGGGCCGCGAGAAACCGCTCCCACACCGGAACGGGACGGTGGCAATCCGAATAATCATCAAGCGATTCGACCGCAATGTACACGCCCTTCCTTTTCAGGCGCTTGAACACCGCCTCGACGAAGGCCCGCGGATCGGATCCATGCTGGAGGGTATAGCGGGTCAGGACGGCGTCGTATCGGACGGCTTCAAAGGCGGGGTCGAAGAAAGCGGCCTTCAGCTCGACGTTGGGCAAGGCCAGCCGCCGCAGGCTCCGCCGGGCGTCCCGGATGGCCATCTCGTTGTGATCGAGGCCCAGGAAGCGGACGCCCCGGGCCTCTCGCGCCAGGCGCAGCAGGAAGGCCCCTTCCCCGCACCCGATGTCGAGCGCGGAACGGGCGCCGCTCTTTTTCAGCAGATCGGCGACGACGGGGATTTCGACCCGGCCGAGCGACGCCGTCTGCGCCTTCAACACGGTCCCGACCAGCGCGTGCTGGCGGGCCGTCAGCTTGGATTCCATCAGCGAGCCCATGGGCCCTCCCGGCGAATGTGATAACAGCGCGGGAAACTGTACGGCCGCCGGAGAAGGGTGTCAAGGGCCGCCGTGGGGGCGGGCTCGGGGAGGAGGCCCCAAGGACTTTAGAGGGATCGGAAGCCGCCGTCGAGCGGGCCGGAAGTCCGCCCCAGCGCGGCCCGATGCTCCGCCAGAAGATCGCGGGCCAGATCGATGACCGACGGCAGCAAAACGCAGGCGTCCAAGTCGCCGGCCCTGACCGGTTCGGCGAACGAAAGATGCGGCCGCAAGCGGACGGACCCGGGCTTAAGAACCTGATGGAGAATCTGTAGGACCTCGGCCAGCTTCTGCCGCCGGACATTGGTCTTTCGGATGCGCACAAGCGGGTTCCGCAAATACTTCGGCAGCAGGACGCCGCTGGCCATGACCATCTGCAGCCGCGTCTCGGAGACCTCGCGGAGCATGATTTCAACGCTGCGCGACCAATCGCGAAACGGAAGAGCGTCTTCCCGCCCCAATTCCGGGTCGGGCTCTACGTCGCCGTTGGCGAAGACTAAAACCGCGCCGCCGCTCCGGAGATGGCGGACGCAGGCCCGCAGCGCCGCGGCGCCGCCCGAGGCGGTCAAGGGGGCGAAGACGAAATACCTCCGGGCGGCGACGAAAGCCCGGGTCAGCGGAGCGTCGGAAAGAACGACCTTGATATCCCGCCGGGGAAGGCAGGCCAGAATGGCCACAGAATCAAAGCCGCCCGGGTGATTGGAGACCACCAGCAAGGGACCTTCCGAGGGGATTCGTTCGACGCCCCTGACGGAGGGCCGCATCGACAGATCGGGCAGGATCCGGCGGGCGGCGCCGCTCAAGCCGCCCGCTTCGATTTCGGCATCCGCACTCGCTGCGATCCGGGCCAATCGCCCGATGGGCCGCCGCAGGAGAGGAGACAGCAACCCATGAACCAGGCCGCGGCGGGATGCTCCGAGGGCGTAGCAGATCTCGGCGACGAGGGTGTCCCGGAAACCCGCAGCGGGATCGAGGGGAATCATGCCGCTGCGACTATAGCTTTGCCTTGGAAGCGAAGTCAAGGTGCCGGCGCACGGGGAGCGGGCGGAATTGACAACCGGCCGCCTGCCTCCTACAATCTAGTCCAGTCATTCGTTCGGAAGGAAGACGGCCATGAAGATCATCAAAAGCCTCGCCCTCGTCCTCGTCCTCCTCGCGGCGGTGTCCTGCATGGTGCCGACGACGATCGTCTACCAGCTGGACAGCGACGTCAGCCTGAAGGATTCATGGAAGGCCTCGATCAGCCAGAATCCGACGGCCAAGATCGTCCTTCGCGTTCCCGGGTACTCCAAGGAGATCACCCAGGCCGAGATGACCACTTACGAATCCCTGTACAACGACATCGAGAGAAAGCTGCTGCAGGCCCAATTCACGGTCCGCGACCGGTCCCTGTTGCGGGAAGTCCTGACCCGGGCCGGCGGCGAGCTGAGCTATTCCGAAATCGGGAAAAAAGTCGATACGGACATCATCCTGGAGATCGTTTCCTTCCAGAAAGGCACGCTGACCGGGACGACCTTCACGGAAGGCTCCGCCGTGCCTCCCACGCCGGTTGATGTCTTCGGCGCCGTTCTGGAAGGCCGGATCATCCTGGTGGCCTCCGGCGAAGTCGTCGGCATGTTCACGATCCGGGAGATCCATCCCCATCCCGAGTACTGGATCCGCCCCGAAGGCTCGCGAACCTACGCCGTGGACGTCACCGAGGCGGACATTGACGCCATGAAATCCGCCATCACCAAGAAGCTGGCCGATCTGCTCAAAGGCCTGGATGTCCCCCCGTCGCGGATCACCCGAGTGGGCTATGCGGCCGCCGGCTCCAGCGGCTGGGGCAGAAGCAAGTAGATGGGGGACCCGCGCTCGGGTCCACAAGCGGCCTCTCTATTCGGCTCGCCCGTAAAGGGCGGCATTGAACACCACCCGGAAGGCGCCGAACGACTGGGCCCGCCATTGCGGCCGGAAGCCGATCAGGACGACGTGCCCCCGGTCCAGATTCACGTCCACAGCGGCAGCTTTTCCCTGTAAATATTTTTCGCCGATCAGGTAGCCGGAGCGAAGCGGCGAACCCGCGGCGGCATATTTTGCCGGCACCGTTCCCTGAAAGCCCTCCAGAAGATCGAAGACGGGGCTGCCGTCGACGAACACGGCCGCTCGGGCCGGCATGCCCGCCATGACCGGGTGGGTCGCGTCCATCTCGATCTCGACGATCGAGCCGCGCAGGAAAAACTCTTCCGACTTCAGCCCTTCGACGGCGTTCTTCACCGGCAGCTTGAGCTGTTGGATGGCGAAGCGGCAGGCCCCGTTGAAGCAGACGACGGTTCCGCCGCCGCGGACGAAGGCCTCGAACCCTTTCAGGTCGTCGGGGGTCAGGGCGTAGGCATATTCCGGCCGGACGGCCCGGGCGGACGCAGTGCCGCCCCTTGCCCCCTGCCCTCCGGCCGTACCTTCGATGGGAATCCGCGCGTCGTCGGTCAGGATCAGGACGTCGACTTTGTCGCGGAGCGGGGCGTGGAAATCCTCCGGATGGACGATCACGAGATCGAATCCATATCGCTCAAGGATCCATCGCGTCCAACCCTCGTCCATGCTGCCGCTCCAGGGCTGATACAAGCCGATTCGGGGTTTCCCGATCGGCTCGCCGCCGGTCGCCGTGCGCTCCGCCGTCAGCGCCCAATCAGCGACCATCTCCTCCTGCGCCGCCGGCGATAATCCGGAAAGGAGGTAACGGGCGCCTTTGTCCACCGAAGCGGGGGCAAACGAGACCGTGCCGCCCATCTGCCAAGTCTTGTTGACGGCCCGGAAAGCATTGTTCTGACCCGGGTCGACCGCTAGGACGGGCCCTTGCCCGGAAACCGCCCCCGCGGGCGGGACGATCGCGGCCGCGCCCGGGTCGGCGTCGAAGCCGATGCCCGGGACGCTGTCGAAAGGGGCGGGATCGACGGCTTCAGTCCCGTTGTAGGAGGAGGCAGCGGCCTTGGGATTTGCCGCCGAGCCCAACAGCATCATCCGCGCTCTCATCTCGCCGCTTATCGGCTTGGACGCGGCGACGCACACAACTCCCATCTGGAGCGGGAGCGTCCAGCCCGCGGCGTCGTAAGGACGGGACGGCGGCCCGCCCGGAAACTGACGGAGATCGGGATATTTCTGGACGTCGAGAAGCTCGCGGGCCAGAGCCCCGAATTCCTGGTCCGTCGGAACGATCCAGGTGCCGGCGGGATGAGTCATCCCCTCGACCTCGGCCGGCGCCGTGAGCCGCCAGACTCGCACGCCGGCGAAGGCCAGCCGGCGGAGAAGCTCAACGGCGGCGACCGGATCGCGCTGGCTTTGGGGGATGATGTAAGCGTAGGGCGCGGCCTTGCAACCGCGGGCGATCTGGTCGCGACCGGCCTGGTACCGATTGAAGAGAAGGGCGTTCTTGTAGCGGGCCGCGTATTCCAGAACCGCCAGGGAGGCCGTCTCGTTATAGGCCACGGCGTCGCCCAGCCGCCACCAGCCGGGACTCCAGGGGCCGCTGTAAAGGCTTTGCGGGCGCAAGTCGCGATAGGCCGGCGGCAGGTCTTCCGGCTTGTATTCGCGCGGCGCCGCCATGTTGCCGGCCGTCTCCGTCCAGAAGGCTGCGATGTTCTTGAAGATCGGGGCATAGTCGACGTAGCCTGGATACCAGGCGTCAAACGCCGTCCCCATGTGGATGGCCCCTGCCCGGCCGTTTTCCTCCAAGCCCTTGGCGATGGCCATGCCGAGCAGATTGACCTCGCGCGAGGTCAAGGGCGGCGCTTCGAGGCCGACGGGCTCGGAGAACGGCGGCAGCCAGATGCGGGCGGGGAAAGGCGCGGTCTGGTGGTGGACATAGATGATCTGCGGCTCCCATTGCCGCCAGAAATGCTCCATCACCCGCGATTCGATCATATTCAGCATGTAGCCGTCGCGGTTGTTGTCATGGCCGACATACTCTTGGTAGAGACGCGGCAGGCCTGATTGTTCATAGGGAGTTCCGAAGTTTTTCGCCTGCCACTCCCCCACCATCTGCTGGCCGTCTGGGTTCATGGAGGGAAAGAGAATGACGATGTCGTTCTCCAGGATCAGGCGGATCTTCGGATCGTCCGGCCGGGCTAAAAGGTCATACGCCAGCTGCGGGATCATTTGGGGGCCCGCCACTTCGGTGGCGTGGCACCCGCCGTCGATGTGGACGAAGGCTTTGCCCTCGCCGGCCAGGCGGCGGGCGGAATCGTCCGTCAAGCCCTCCGGGTGGGCCAGGCGCAGGGTGATCTCGCGAAGACGACCCAGGGCGGCGAGATTCCTCGGACTCGAAATCAGGGCGAACAGGATCGGCCGGCCTTGCGTAGTCTTCCCGGCTTCCAGCAGCTTCAAGGAGGGGCTGGCGGCGGCCAAAGCCTTGAGATAGGCGATCGCCTGGTCATATGTCGCCAAGCGATTGTCGGTCCCCGGCTTGAAGCCGAGGACGGACTCGGGCGTCGGGATCTTGGCGGCGCCGGCCGCGGAGAGGGCCAGGCAGAGGAGGATGAGGGCGGAGACGAACGGAACTTTTCGACGCATCGGTTGGTCCTCCGGAACGGCGCGCGATCCGCCGGCATTCTATCAACACGGGCCGGGAAGCGCCAGCCGCCGGAGGCGAAGATCGGCCGGCCGGATCGGGCAGGGTCAGTACATCAATTGCAGGCCGACGGCGAAGGTCAGCCCGCCGCCGCCCAAGCCCGTCCCCGAGATGCTCATCAGATTCCAATTGTCGCCAGCGGGACCCTTGACGTTGCGGTAGTCCATCGAGTCGAAGCCGCCCTCGGCGAAGATCGAGAAGCAGGGAGGCAGCCAGATGGCGGCGCCCAGGCCGACGGCCAGTCCGCCGCCGGTGAAGACGGCGTCGCCGAACGTGCCGTCGGAGCTGATGGCCCCCTCGACGACCCGCAGCCGGCCGTAGCTGAACCCGGCCCGGATATAGGGCTGGATGAACCACTCGGTGTACATGTACCGGACGCCCAGGCTCCAGACCGAGGATTTGACGTCGGCCTTCTCCCCCTGGTACAGGGCCTCGGGAGTGGTCTCAAAATGCCGCAGCTCGACGAAGAAGCGGTCGCGGCCGCCCCGTCCGGTGCCCACGCCGAGAGAAAAGCCGACGACGTTCTTCGACTTCATGGACGGAGTGATGAAGGCTTCCGTCTCGCCGGGGATGATGAGGGTGATGCCGTCGAAATCGCCGCTCAAGGAGAAGCGAGTCATATGGACGCCGATAAAGAATCCGAAGCCCTTCCTCTCGCTCTCGACGATTTCCTGCCCCGACGCCGGAACAACGGCCAGAATGACGGCGGCCGCCGCCAGAAGGCCCGCGATGCCGCTTTTTCCGATCAATATTTTTTTCATTTACCTGCCTCTGTTCCGGGCCCGGGAGTTGGTCGCAAAGTCCGCCGATCGCCGTCCGCGGATCGTAACCCAGCCCGTTCCGGCTGTCAATAAGCCGCGTCTTTGTTTATACTCTGGGCTTGACCATCCCGTTGCCTCCGATCAAAGAAATCGCCGCCCGGCTCTCCGCTCCGGTCACGATCACGCTGCGGGGCGCGCTCAACGCCATCATCCTCTTGGCGATCTACGTCTTCTTCGGCACGACCTTCGTCGTGCAAGCCTTTCGGATTACGTCCGGCTCCCTCGAGCCCACCCTCCTGGTCGGCGATTACGTCCTCGTCAATCGGATGATCTACGAGAACGCCCCGTCGCCGATCGACCGCCTCCTTCTGCCCCGCCGCCCGATCCGGCGCGGCGACCTGGTCGTCTTCAAGGACCCCCAGGATCTCCGGCGGGACCTGGTCAAAAGAATCATCGGCCTGGCGGATGAACGCCTGGAGATCGTCAACAAGGACGTTTTGATCAACGACATCCCCCTGGCTGAACCTTATGTCTTCCACGCCGACCCGTTCATTTATACCCGCGAGAACCTGGTCAGCGACGGCCTTCTGCGGAGGGACAATTTCGGCCCGATCACGGTTCCAGCCGGGACCGTCTTCGTGATGGGCGACAACCGGGACGACAGCGACGACAGCCGCTTCTGGGGGACGGTCCCCGTCGCGAACCTCAAGGGCAAGCCCTGGCTGATTTATTTCTCGTTTGAGGTGGCCCGCGATCCCGACCGGAAAACTTCGGCTACCGGCCGCCTCCGCAATATCGAGCGCCCCTTTCCCACCATCCGGCTGGGCCGGTTCCTGACCATCGTCCGTTGAGCGCCGCGCGGACGGTTGTCAAAGCGGCCCAAAAGCACTAAAATTCCGGCGCGCCATGAACACCGATCGTTTTAAAAAATATCTCCTGTCCGGCGTCTCCTACGCCATCCCCTTCGTGGCCAGCGGCGGCATCCTGATCGCCCTGTCCATCGCGCTGGCCCCGATGACGGGCCAGGGGCCGGATTTCTCCCAGGCGCCGTTCCTGAAGCTGATCAACGACATCGGCTCGGCCGCCTTCGCTTTCCTGATCCCGGTCCTGTCCGGCTACATCGCCTTCGGCATCGCCGACCGACCCGGCCTCGTCCCGGGCTTCGTCGGCGGCTACATCGCCGGACAGGTCGGGGCCGGCTTCCTGGGCGGGATCGTCTCCGGCCTCCTGGCCGGGGGCCTGGTCTTCGCCATCAAGAAGCTCAAGCCGCCCCGCTACCTGCGGCCGATCATGCCCATCCTGATCATCCCGGCGCTGTCCTCGCTCGTCGTCGGCTTCGTCATGTTCAAGGTCGTCGGAGCCCCGATCAGCGATCTGATGGCGACCATCCAGCGCTGGCTGGAGATGATGAACTCGGGCAACCAGATCCTGCTCGGCGTCATCCTGGGCTCGATGATCGCCTTCGACATGGGCGGCCCGGTCAACAAGGTGGCCTTCTTTTTCGGCGCGGCCATGATCCAGCGCGGCAATTTTTCGGTCATGGGCGCCTGCGCCGCGGCTATCTGCATTCCCCCGCTCGGATTGGGACTGGCCACCCTCCTCAAGCGCAGTCTATGGTCGGAGGAGGAGCGCGAAGCCGGTCTGGCCGCCCTGGCTATGGGAGCCATCGGCATCACCGAGGGGGCCATCCCGTTCGCAGCGGCCGAGCCGCTCCGGGTCATCCCCGTCATCATGGCCGGATCGAGTGTCGGCGCCGTGATCGCCATGCTCGGTGGTGTCGGCGACCACGCCCCGCACGGCGGTCCGATCGTCCTGCCCGTCGTCGACCACCCGCTACCCTACATCCTGGCCATCGTCGCCGGATCGCTCACCGTCGCCATCCTTTCGAATATTTTCCGCAAACGGGCCAAGCGCCCCGCCGAACAGCAATAAAGGAGCCGCCATGACTCTCGTCGCCGTCACCGCCTGCCCGACCGGAATCGCTCATACTTACATGGCGGCCGAGCGCTTGGAGAAAGCCGGGCGCAAGATGGGCCTGTCGATCAAGGTCGAGACCCAAGGCGCCATGGGCATCGAAAACGAGCTGACCCCGGCCGACGTCGCCGCGGCCGATGCCGTGATCTTCGCCGTCGGCATCCCCGTGCTCCGGAAGGAGCGCTTCGCCGGCAAGAAGATCTTCGAGATCCCCGTCCAGGACGCCATCAAGAGCGCCGAGGCGGTCCTGACCCGGGTCAAGGGCGAACTTGGCCTCTGATCTGGAATTCAGCTTCCCCTTGCCCCAGGGCCTGCACGCCAGGCCGGCGTCCCGAATCCAAGACCTTGCGGCCGGGTTCGCAGCCGAAGTCCGCTGGGACAACCTCAGGACGGGCGGCTCGGCCGACGCCAAAAGCGTCTTGGCGCTGATCGGATCCGACACCTTGTTCGAGGATCCCTGCCGAATCCGCGTGACGGGCCCGAACGCCGAAGCCGCGGCGGCCGCCCTGCGCAAGCTCATCCTGGAAGACCTGCCGCGCGACGAGGCGGCGGTCGAGGAGGCGCCGCCTCCCTCCGGTCCGGGTGTACCCTGGTTCCTGGCTCGGGGCCGAAGCGCCTACTTCCTAGGCCAACCGGCCGGAGCCGGAGTCGTCCGCGGCCCCGCCCATGTCCATCAGCCCGGGACGGAATCGGAGCGGCCGGCCCGGACGATCGCGGCGTCCGAGATCGAACGCGAGATCGAGGCCTATCGCGCCGCGGTCAGGGCTTCGGCGGAGGCGATGGGCCAGCGCCGGGATGCCGAACCGGACGCCACCGCCAAAGCCGTGCTGAACGCCCACCTGGCGATCCTCAAAGACCGCGCCTTCGCCGCGGAGGCAGAACGGCTGATCGCCGTGGATCATTGGGATGCTCCGTCGGCTGCAACCGCGGCCGGGCGGACCTTCCGGGAGCGCCTGGGCGCCGGACGAAGCCGTTATCTGCGGGAGCGAATGGCCGATATCGCGGATGTCACGGCGGTTCTGGTCGGCCGCCTTGACGCCCACGCCCCGGCCTCGGATTCGATCCGTCTGTCCGGGCCGGCCGTCCTCGTCGCCGACGATCTCGCCCCCTCGCAATTCCTGGGCATTGACCGAGACCGGCTCCTGGGCCTGGTGCTCGAAAACGCCGGAAGCACGTCCCACACCCTGATCATGGCCCGGGCCCGAGGCGTTCCGGCCGTGGCCGGTTGCCCCGGATTGGCGCGCCTGATCCGAACCGGCGAAGAGGTCGTCGTGGACGGGAACCGAGGCCTGGTCGTCCCGTCCCCCGATACCGCCGCCATGCGATACTTCGACCGCGAAGCCGCCGCTGAGGCGGACTCCTCGGCTCGCCGCCGCGAGTTGGCCAAGTTGCCGGGCCGGACCATCGACGGCCACCGCGTGGAGATCGCGGCGAATATCGGACACCCGGAGGAGCTCGCAAGCGCCTGGGGCCTCGGCGCCGAAGGCGTCGGGCTATTCCGGACCGAAATGCTTCTCCTGGGCCGGACCGAGGCGCCCGGCGAGGATGAACAGTACGAGATCTACGCCCGGGCCGCCCGGGAGTCCGGAGGCCGGCCGATTATCGTCCGGACCTTCGATATCGGCGGCGACAAACCTCTCCCCTACCTGCCCCTGCCGGTCGAGAAAAACCCGTTCCTCGGCCTCCGCGGCGTCCGCGTCTACGAGCGCTTCGCGGACCTCATCGGGGCCCAGCTCCGGGCTCTCTTGCGGGCCGCCGTTCACGGGCCGCTCAAGATCATGGTCCCGATGATCGGGACGCTCGACGAGCTGGTCCGGTTCCGAGCCATGGTCCGCGAAGCGGCCGACCGGCTCGCCGCCGCTTCGATCCCGCATCGGGCCGCGATCGAAGTCGGGATGATGGTCGAGGTGCCTTCGGCCGCGCTCTTCATCGACCGCTTCTCCGACGAGGCCGACTTTTTCAGCGTCGGGAGCAACGACCTCCTCCAATATGTCTTCGCCGCCGACCGCGGCAACCCCGACGTCCGGAACCTCGGCCGGCCCCTCGACCCCGCCTTTCTGCGGCTCCTGGAGACCATCGTTCGGGCGGCCAAGGCGCGAGGGCGATGGGTCGGCTTATGCGGGGAGATGGCCGGCTCGCCCCGGCACCTGCCCCTGCTCGTCGGCCTCGGCTTCGACGAGCTTAGCCTGACGGCCGGTCGGATCCCCGACCTCAAAGCCGGGCTGGTTCGGCTCGATTTCGAGGCCTGCCGGCGTCTGACGGAGGCGGCCCTCCGCGCGGCCAAACCGGAAGAAGTCGAAGCGGCGCTGGACGAGTTCGGACGAACAGACGCTCCCGCGAGCCTGACCGAGCCCGGCCTCATCCGGCTGGAGAGCGACGCCCGCTCCAAGGACGAGGCCGTACAGGAGCTCGGGTCCCTGATGGAATCCGCCGGCCGGGTGGACCGCCGAGCGGAACTCGAAGAGGCCCTCCGGCGGCGGGAGGACACGTCCTCCACGAGCATCGGTTTCGGGGTGGCTATCCCCCACGGCAAAACCCCCTACGTCCATTCGCCGTGCATGGCGGTCCTCCGATTCGCCGCGCCGTTTCTCTGGGAGGCGGACGACGAACAGCCCGTCGATCTGGCGGTGATGCTGGCGATCCCGTCCGGCCGGGGAGCAGAGGAGCATTTAAAGCTGCTGGCCCGTCTCTCCCGCCGGCTGATGCATGAGGAGTTCCGAGACGCCCTGCGGTCCGCCCCCGACCGGGACGCGATCGTCCGGCTCATCGGCGAGGCGGTCGAAGGTTGATCCCTTCCCGACGGCAGGCTTGGGGGCTTGGAGCCCTTTTCGTCCTGCTCGCCGCTCTGCCCTCAGCCCTGCCGGCCCAAGACGGCCCGGCCGCAGAGTTCTTCCGCCATTTGCCGGCTTACCGCGTCCGGCTCGAGGAAACCCCCGCCTCCAGCTCGTTTTTTGCCGCATTCCGCGTCGCCGGCCCGGAGAGTGGCCGGACAATCGTCCTCCTGCACGGGATCTGCGCCACGTCGGCCGCGTATGCCGAGCTGGCCCGCGACCTGGCTTCGGATTTCCGGGTCATCCTGGTCGATCTGCCCGGATACGGCGATTCCTTCACCGACAAGCCGGTTTCCTACGACTACGAACGCATGACCGCCAGACTGCTGACGGTTCTGAGGGCCGCCGGCGCCCTCGAAGGGGCTGTCCTCGTCGGCCACTCGACCGGCGGCGGGCTGGCCTGGCATCTCGAGCTGACCGAGGAGTGCAAACCGGCCGGCTTGGTTTTGATCGACGCCATCACGGTCGGTTTCAAGCTCCCGATCAAGCCGGGCCTGGCCTTCGAGCTGGCCAAACGCAACGGACTGGCCGGGCCCATGTTCAATCTCACAGGCAATGCCGCGATCATGGACATGATCGCCCGCGGCTCGGCGGCAAAATGGGGTCGGCCCGTTCCGACTTCGGCCGCCGACGGGGAGCCGATGTTCACCACACCGGCGCGGCTCCGGGTCAACAGGTTATGGGCCATTCAGATGCTCGCGCGTCCCGTCGTAGCCGCCTGGGAGCCGAAGCTCAAGGAGATCGTCTCCCCCACGCTTCTTATCTGGGGCGCGGACGACGGCGTCCTGAAGCCCGAAGTCATGGCCAGGGCCCTGGACTTGATCCCCGGCGCCCGAGGCGAGATCATCGAGGGAGCCGGCCATTCGCCGCAGCAGGAAAAGCCGGAACGGGTGGCCGCCTTGATCAGGGAATTCGCATCTGGTCTGCCCCCCGCCACCGGCACGCCTTCCCTCGGACCCGAGGCCGTGCCGGCGGATCCCGCCGACTTGGCCCGGCCGCGGCCCGAAACGCGCGGCCGCATGGTCCATGCCACGATCTCCCTGACCGGAGAGCCTGGCCGAGGGCTCGTCGACGCCGCCTCATTCCATTTGAAGCACGGCTACTATTCGACCGAATACCCCAGCCAATCCGGGAGCGCAGGCGTGTTCCTGGAAGCCGAGCGGACAGGCACGGAAACGACGATCACGGCCGGAAGCCAGCTTGAGCTGGTCTGGGAGAAATGGGGCGGCTTCCGGATCGCGGGCGGATGGACGGTCGCGGGCGGCGGACACGCCTCGTTGCTCAGGATCGGGTACGTTCCATCATACGTCCCCTGGCTCTGCCTAGGCGCCGCCTGGCACGGCGGGAAAGCGGGACCGGTCTTTTTCGCAACCATCGAGCTCTCCCCCAAGCTTTACCGCTGACGGCCTCCGGCTTAAGTTCGATGCATCTCCCAATTACGGGAAAATCCAAGCGGTCCGAAGTACCGGCTTTTTACCGGACCAGCTCTTTTTCGATGGCTTCCAGGCTTTTGCCCTTGGTCTCGGGCAAACGGGCCCGGATGAAGACGAATCCCCCCGCGCAGATCAGGGCGTAGAGCCCGAAGGTCCCGGCCGGGCCCAGTCCTTTATTGAGAAGCGGGAAGGTAAAAGTCAGGACGAAGCACGCGGCCCAGAGGGAGGTCGTAGCCACTGACACGGCCGCGCCGCGGATCCGGTTGGGGAAGATCTCGCTGATGACGACCCAGGTCACGGGCGCCAACGACATACCGTAGCACCCGATAGCCGCCAAGACCAGAAGCAGCATAGGCAGGCCCTTTAAGCCGGAGGCATAGCCGATCCCCATGCCGGTATAGATGACCGCCAGTCCGGCCGAACCCAGGAGCATCAGCGGCCGACGGCCGCGCCTGTCGACCGCTCCCAGAGCGACGAAAGTAAAGACCAGATTGACCGATCCCGTCCAGGCGATATTCGACAGAACGCTGGAGATATCGTAGCCGGCCGCCCGAAAGATCTCCTCGGCATAATTGAAGATCACGTTGATGCCGCACCATTGTTGGAAGACGGCAAGGACAACCCCCAGAACCAGCACCCGCCGCAGGCGGGGGTCAAACAGAGCGCGGAAATCGACCTTCTCAGTCTCGCCGGTCAGGGTTGATTCGATATCGGCCAGAGCGGCACCTGCGTAAGCGTCCCCTCCCAGCCGGGCCAGGATTCGGCGGGCCCGCTCCCGTTTGCCGTTTTTGGCCAGCCAACGGGGGCTTTCAGGCACGGCCAGAGTCCCCAAGAAGAATAGCAGGGCCGGCACAGCCGTCAGACCGAACATCCAGCGCCAGCCGATAGTCCCATACCAGGAGCCCCTGATGAAAGCGTCGGTGGCGCCGGCCGGAAGCCCCCTGACCAGCCACCAGTTGATGAACTGGGCCAACAGGATGCCGACGACGATGGTCAATTGGTTGACCGCCACCAGGCGGCCCCGCAGTCGGGCCGGCGAGATCTCGGCAATATACATCGGCGACAGGTTGGAGGCCAGGCCGATGGCCGTCCCGCCCAGCATCCGCCAGAGGACGAAGGCGGTGAAGGACGGGGCCAGCCCGTTGCCGATCGAAGTGACGATGAAGATCAGGGCCGAGCCCATGAGCAGCCGCTTGCGGCCGAATCGGTCGCTCAGAGCACCGGCGGCCATGGCCCCGACGAGGCAGCCGATAAGAGCGCAGCTGTTGGCCCACCCCTTGGCCGAAGCGCTGGTCAGCTGGAAAAAGCGCTCGAAGAACGGCTTGGCCCCCCCGATCACGACCCAGTCGTAGCCGAAGAGAAGGCCTCCCATGGCGGCCGCGATCGAGATCATCCAGATCAGCCCAAGGCGGAGTCGGACGCCTTCGTCCGGCGAGGAAGGGATGGGGGCGGCGGGTGTGGTCATGGAGGGTTCAAATTATCGACTTGGAAGGCGAATGTCAAATGGGCTCCCTTGGAGAGGGCCCCTTTAGCCGGGTCCCCCTCCAACGTTCCGCACCGGCCAATGGCCGGCGCTTCTCTGCCTCCCCCCCAAAGAGCTTGAGGCGTTTGCCTGCCATCGTATCGTTTTAAGCAAGGATCAAAGACTAATGTCCCGGGCGGCCCAACCCTCCGGCCGGCGGGGACTTGCATTAATCCCAGAAATATGTAGAATTCCGCCATCTGCAGCGGATAAACCGTTGAACTACCACATTTTTTAGGAGGTCTTATGAAGAAGAGCATCCTGTTGGCGCTAGTGGTTCTGGTGTCCGTCCCGATGGCCTTCCCATCCATCGTGACGAACACGAACCAAAGCATCGGCTTCTACCGGTTGCTGGCCCGTTACGCCTCGATCGAGACGGACGCGGTCTATTACAACCCCGCCGGTCTGATCAGGCTTCAGGACGGTTTCCATCTGTACCTAAGCAACCAGACCATCAGCCAGGACAAAACCGTCGTCAACGAGTTCCCCTACCTCAACAATGGGACTTATGTCGGCGAAGTCCGGGCCCCCTTATACCCCAACTTCTACGCCGTCTACAAGAAGGGCCCCCTGGCCTTCTCCTTCGGGTTTACGCCCATCGGCGGCGGCGGCGCGGCCGATTATAAGACCGGCCTGCCCTCCTTCGAACAGCCCTTCTCGACCCTGCCCGTCCTGCTATCCAGCATGGGCCTGCCGACGACCAAATATGCCGCCGACATCGCCTTTAAAGGCAGCTCGATGTACCTTGGCTTCCAGGCCAACGTGACCTATGCCATCAACGAGATGTTCTCGGTGGCCTTCGGCCTCCGCTATGTCTCGGCCAAGAATACCTACGAAGGCTCGATCGAGAACGTGTCCGTCAATCCCCTCTTCCCCGCCTTGGGCCTGAGCGGCACGATGATCCCCGCCGCCAACCTCTTCACTATGTTGGGCCAGACCGGCTATGCGGCCCTGGTGGCCAATAAGGCCGTCGACGCCAGCGCCAGCGGATCCGGCATCACGCCCATCTTCAGCCTCATGGTCACCCCGATCGAGGGCTTGAACCTTACCGCCCGCTACGAGATGAACACCAAGCTGGAGCTGACCATGGCGACCAAGCAGGACGACACAGGCCTGTTCCCCAACGGCGAAAAGACGAACGCCGACATTCCCGGGACGCTGGCCCTGGGCGCCTCCTACGCCATCCTGCCCCAGCTTCGCGCCTACGCCTCGTTCAACACCGATTTCGACAAGTCGGCCAACTGGGACGGTCGCGAAGCCTTCATTAGCAAGAACACGATGGAATTTGCCCTCGGCCTGGAGTACGACCTGTTCAAGACCCTGACCATCAGTGCCGGCTATCTGAACAGCAGCTACGGAGTCCTGGCCAACTATCAGACCGATATGGATTTCCTGCTTTCGGCCAACACCTTCGGATGCGGCGCCCGCTGGAGCCTCATGGACAATTTGTCCGTCGAAGGCGGCCTCATCCTGGTCAGCTACAAGGACGATTCCAAGCAGATCACCTACGCGCCTTTCGGAGCCTATACCGAGACCTACAAGCAGACCACCTTCGGGTTCGGCGTCGGCGTCAACTACAGCTTCCGTTGATAGCCAGGGCCTGACCAGGCCCGCCTGTTGTTTGCCCCCCCGATCGGGCCTGCCAGGCCCGGTCGGGGGGACTTTTCGCCGCTGGATTCCCTCCACTTCTCCCCACTCGCCATTTTTTTCCGATCCCATCGAGCCGACGGCATCCTCAAGACGCACATCGACGCGGCTTATGCCTCGTCTTCCGATCCCCACCTTGGGACCGGGCCATTTCCGACCGGGCTTTCCCGATATCCGGAGATGGCTCGATTATTCCAGCCGCCCAATGGTTTGCTTGGCCCAGGCAAAACGAGCCGCCGAACAGCCCTGGGCTTGACGCGACGTGACTATGGCCGGAGGGGGCGGATGAGGAGAGGGGGGAGAAGAAGAGCTGGCTGTTTTAGGGAATTAAGCTAAGGGGGGGTAACAAGGAGGGTTACTCTGCCCAGCCAGCACAACAGAGATATAGGGAATATAAACGATCAATCTTATAAAGTCAATAGGATTTATGTAAATGGACCTGGGAGACCAGGAGCAGGACGTTTTCCGGGGGAGTCCGGGGCGCGATGGAGCAGGCCGTGCTCAAGATGAATCCGCCGCGGGGGGCGGCCAAGTCCACGCGGTAGCGGACATCGGCGGCGATCCGGGCGGGATCTCCAAACAGAAGCGTGTGGACGGGATCGACGTTGCCCTTGATGAACATCCGGCTGCCGATTCGATCAAGGGCATCCTCGAGCTCGACGTTGCCGAGCGGCGGCGGATCGAGGCATTCGAGGCCGGCGACTTCGGATTCGGCCATTAGCTCGAGCCTGTCCCCGATGGCACCGCAGGTGTGGGTGTAGGCGAACGCGCCCTCGGCCTGGATGGCCCGGGCCACGATCCGCTCGTACGGGACGACGAACTCCCGGTAATGACGGGGAGAAAGAAAGCCCGCCCCGGCGAAGGGCGAGGAGATCTTGACGGCGTCGACACCCGCTCTGGCCTGTCCGGCGCCGAGCCGGGCCACTCCCGCGGCCAGTTTTTCCAACACGGCTTTGGCGCGGGCCGGATCCTCGGCCAAGGCCAAGAACCCCTCGGCGAACCCGAACAGATCCAGGAAATAATCGAGCGGCGAAGTCACTTCCCCGTGGAGAGAAAGCCCCTGCCCCTCCCCTTCCCGCAACCGGCGATGGATGCCGGTCAGGTTGCCCGGGTCAAGGGCGAAGCGCAGGCCCTGCGAAACCGGAATGTAGTCCGGCGCGTCGGGCAAAGAGTCCGGGCTGAATCTTTCGAGGGCCGGCCGCCGGATGTCCTGCGCGGGCCGATGCAGGGGCAGATCGTCCGGGGGAAACAGCGTTACCGACCCGTCGGCCCAACGGACCCTGGCGCCCGCGTCCTCTCGAACGATTTCGACGATCCCCCGGGCCCAATCCCGGGCCTGGCCGTGCAGGCTGATCAGGATGCCGTCGAACTCATACCGGGCCCGCAGGCTCCGCAGCGTCTCGATAAAGGCGTCCTCGTCGAACCACAGCTCTTCCGGCCGAACGCCGCCCTGGATGAGCATGTGGCCTATACTCATCTGGCACATCACGGGGACTCGGGCAGGTCGGCCTCCGGCCATGGCGATCCGCATGCGTTCCCTGGGCGTCTCGGGGAGGATGGCCGTCATGGAGGCCATTATGCCGCGGGCCGAGGGCGTTTTCAATCGGTTCGCCGGCTTTCGCCAGCCGTCTTTTTCGTGTATCATCAAATTTTAGGCGTTTTTCCAGCCTGCCTTCCTTCGAGCCTTCAGCTTCTGCACCCTGAGAGTGCAAGCGAACCGAATCGATAAGAACCGATCATGAAAGCCGTTTCCGCCCCTATTTTAGCTTGGGCCGTTCTGGCCGCCGTTCTGCCCCTGTCTCTTCGCGCGGCGGAGGATACCAAGCCGACAGCCGCAAAGCGCACGATTCTTGTCATGCCGCTCGCTTATTACACGCCCGAAACGCGTCTGGCGGGCGGGATCGGGGGAATCCTGGCCTACAGGCCCGCATCGGAGGGCAAACAGCCCCGTCCGACCTCAATCCAATTCAGCGCCGTCATTACCCAAAACGACCAGTTCACCCTTCAAATGAAGCCCGAGATCTATCTCGGCCGGGAGGATTGGGTCCTAACGGGAAGCCTGGAATGGAGCCGCTTCCCCAATGAATTCTTCGGCCTCGGCAATGAAACGCTCGAGGCGGCCGGAGAGCTGATCACCCCCCGCCAGCTCCTGGCTGAATTCCAGGTCCAAAGGCGGCTTTTCCCGGGACGCCAGATCTACGCAGGGCTTATGGGCGTCATCGAGAATTACCGTTTTTTGGCCTTTGCGCCCGAGGGGCCTCTCGCCTCGGGAGACATCCTGGGCTCGCAAGGGGGAACCTTGGCGGGGCTCGGGATCATCGCCAAGACGGACGACCGGGACAACGTCTTCGTCCCCCGGCGTGGGCGATTCTGGCAGATTTCGGCCGTCTTTTTCGGCGGCGACTATCGTTTTTCCCGATTCAAAGCCGATCTCAGATCGTATCTGCCGTTCGCTGCATCAGCCGTTCTCGGCTTCCAGATGAAGCTCGAGGCCGTTTCCGGAGACGTGCCCTTCATGGCCATGCCCAAAATGGGCGGCGATAGTTTGATGCGCGGCTATCTTACGGGGAGATACCGCGACCGCGTTTTCGCCGGATTCCAAGCCGAGGCGAGGCTCCCTCTGTCCGGGCGATTCAGCGCGGTTGCGTTCGCCGGGTTGGGCCAGGTCGCCGGGCGCCTCGGTGCGCTCTCCGCGGCGGGCTTTAAACCCTCGGTGGGAGGCGGCCTGCGCTGCCGGGTCTCAAGCGAGGGCAACACCATCCGAATCGATTTCGGGTTAGGCCGGGGCTCTTCCGGCTTCTACGTCACCGCCAATGAAGCTTTCTAAACCTTTCCCCACCGTTGACAGGGCCGGAAGGATTCTGGTATTTTGGGCGAGCCTATGTATATCCTGATCGGGCTCGTCATTGGGTTTATCGCCGCCATCCCGCTCGGCCCGATCAACGTCTTCATCATTTCCCAGACCATGAAGCGGGATTTCTTTCACGGCTTCATAGGCGGGATCACGGCCTGCGTCCTGGACTCGATCTATTGCCTGATCGCCATTCTGGGCCTGTCCCAGGTCACCTCCTTGATCAACCGCTGGGTCGTCGTCCTCAAGGCCGGCGCTGCGGTCTTCCTGTTCGCCATCGCCTTCCGGCTCTTCCTGCAGTCCAAGGAGAAGCGGGAGCCCAAGGCGGAGAAGCCGGAGCTCAAGAAATCCGCCCGGCCGGCCCTGGCGGTTTTTCTGATGTACATTTCCAACCCGACCCTGGTCGCCTGGTGGATCGGGATCGGAGGCTTTTTCACCAGCCACTACTGGTTGACCGACCGCGGCATGAAGCCGTTTCTGTTCGCCCTGGCCTGCGGCCTGGGCGGGGCTCTGTGGTACTTCATCCTGACCCGCTACGTCTCCAAGTACCACCATATGTTCTCGCCCAAGACCTTCCAAGGGATCTTCGTCGGTATGGCCGCCATCCTGTTCGCCTTCGGGGCCTACACCTTTGCCTCGATCTTTATCGACTTCAAAATCCATCTCTAAGCCCGGCCCCATGCCCCGCCGAAGGGTCCACCTTCTCTGCAACGCCCACATCGACCCCGTCTGGCTCTGGGAGTGGCCGGAGGGTGCGGGCGAGGCCCTGGCTACTTTCCGCGTCGCGGCGGACTTCTGCGAGACCCGGCCGGGATTCGTCTTCTGCCACAACGAGGCCATCCTCTACCAATGGGTCGAGGAGCTCGAGCCCGAGCTCTTCACCCGCATCCGCAAGCTCGTCCGGGCGGGACGCTGGTCCATCCTGGGCGGCTGGTTTCTGCAGCCCGATTGCAACCTCCCGAGCGGCGAATCGTTCGTCCGTCAAGCCCTGCTCGGCAAGCGCTATTTCCGGGACCGGTTCGGCATCGAGATTCCGGTCGCCGCCAACCTGGACCCGTTCGGCCATACCCGCGGCCTGGTGCAGATCATGGCCAAGAGCGGGACCAAAGCCTACCTGTTCTGCCGGCCCGATCGAAAGTTCGCCGCCCTGCCGGCCGAGGACTTTGTTTGGATCGGGTACGACGGTTCGGAGGTGTTGGCAACGCGGGCCGAAGCCCATTACAACTCCCGCGGCGGCGGAGCCCGAGCCAAGATCGAAGCCTGGCTTGGGGGGTTGGCGGCGCGGCCCTCCAGCCTGCTGCTGTGGGGGATCGGCAACCACGGCGGCGGCGCTTCGGCCCGGGACTTGGACGAAATCGAGGTCCTGCGTCGGGAGAAAGCCGGCGAATTCGAGATCTTCCATTCCACCGCCGACGCCTATTTCGCCGAGCTGGAAAAGCGGCGGGCCTCCCTCCCCCGCTGGAACTCCGATATCAATCCCTGGGCGGTCGGGTGCTACACGACCATGGCCCGCATCAAACAAGCCCATCGACGCTTGGAGAACGAGCTGTTCTCGTCCGAAAAAATGGCTGCGGCCGCCGCCTTCCAAGGCTTGATCCGCTATCCCCTGACCGAGCTGGCCGAAGCGGGGCGGGATCTGGCTTTTTCCGAGTTCCACGATATCCTGCCCGGCTCTTCCATCCCGCCGGCCGAGGAGGGCGCCCTGCGGCTCCTCGATCACGGGCTGGAGATCGCCTCGCGCATCAAGGCCCGGTCGTTTTTCGCCCTGGCCGCCGCCGAGCCCAAGGCGGCCGAGGGGGAAATCCCCATCTTCGTCTACAATCCTCATCCCTATCGTCTCCGGACGATGATTGAATGCGAATTCCAGGACCACGAGCCCAACTACGGCGACGGCTGGCTGCGGCCCAGCCTGCGGTCCGGAGGCAGGGCGGTCCCCTGCCAGCCGGAGAAGGAACTGTCCAACCTGCGCCTGGAATGGCGCAAGAGGATCGTCTTCGCGGCCGATTTGGCCGCGTCCGGGCTGACCCGTTTCGATTGTCGACTGGAGAAGTCGCCGGCCCGCCCTGGTCCCGCCTTAGCCGCCGAAAACGGGTCCTTTCGATTCCGGACGCGCGACCTCGACGTGGCCGTCGACGCCGCGACCGGGTTGCTGCGGCGGTTCCGGATCAAAGGCCTGGATATCCTGCGGCCGGGCGCGCTCGAGCCCCTGGTCATGGCCGACAACGCCGACCCCTGGGGCATGAGCATCGTTCGCTTTCGCGAGGTCGCGGGCCGTTTCCAGGCGGCAGATCCGGCCGACTGCGCCAGGGCGGCCGGTGTGGAGGCCGAGCGCCTGGAGCCGGTTCGGGTCATCGAGGACGGCGAGGTCCGGACGGTCATCGAGTCCATCCTAGCCTACCGGACCTCGTTCGTCGTCCTCCGCCTCAAATTGCCGAAAGCCGGGACCGAGGTCGAGGTTGAAGCCCGCGTTTTGTGGAACGAAAAAGACCGCCTGCTCAAGCTGCGCCTTCCGACGACTTTGCGGGATGGGGTCTATTGGGGCCAGGTCGCCTACGGCCGGGACCGCCTGCCCGCCGGCGGAGACGAAGCCGTGGCCCAGAAATGGACGGCAGTCGTCTCCCCCTCCCGAAGGATCGCCCTCACTTGCATTAACGAGGCGACCTACGGCTCGGACTTCAAGGACGGCGAGATCCGTCTCTCTCTCGTTCGTTCGCCCGCCCATGCCGCCGACCCGCTGCCGGACAAGCCCCTTCTCTTTCAGGACCGGTTCATCCCCCGGATTGACCAGGGCGAGCGCGTTTTCCGCTTCTGGCTCGATGCGGGGCCTGCCGCGCGGCTCATGCGGGACATCGACCGCACGGCCTTGGCCAGAAACGAGGTGCCGTATGTTCTAAGCTGGTTCCCGCCGGGGAAGGGCCGCCGATCCGAAAGCTTCGTCCGTTTAGATGGCGACGCCGTCCAGATGACCACCCTCAAACAGGCCGAAAAAGGCAGAAGACTCGTCCTCCGCCTGTTCGAACCCACGGGCCGGAAGCGCACCGTACGGCTCGCGCTCCCCGCCGCGGGAGCCGAGACCCGAGTGGCGATGGGCTCCTTCGAGATCAAGACCCTGCTTTTCGACCCCAAGGACCGAAGCTTCGTCGAAGCCGACCTCCTGGAAGATCCGCTCGCGGGAAAGTGAAACAAATGGCCAAATCCCCGATCTCACTCGTTCTCGTCGGAATCGGCGGCATGGGCAACGTCTACGTCGAGGAGCTTTTTAAGAGGGATGGCGAAGGCCTCTTTTCAATCGCCGGGCTCGTCGACCCCGCCCCCGAGCGTTGTCCCCGGCTGGCAGAGCTGACGGCCAGGGGCATCCCCGTGTTCCCCGACCTGGCCGGGTTCTACGCTGCCCGCGGGACTGCCGACCTGGCGGTCATCTCTTCCCCCATCCAGTTCCACGCCGCGCAGACGATCCTGGCTCTGGAGAAGGGAAGCTACGTCCTGTGCGAAAAGCCGGTCGCGGCGACGATCCAGGAAGCCCGGGCCATGGCCGCGGCTGAGCGCCGGACGGAACGCTGGGCCGCCGTGGGGTATCAATGGTCGTTCTCCCGCGCCGTCCAATCGCTCAAGACCGATATCATGGCCGGCATCTATGGGCGGCCGGTAAAGATGCGCTGCCTCTACACCTGGCCGCGCGACAAAGCCTACTACGGGCGAAACGACTGGGCCGGCCGCGCCCGGACTTCCGACGGCGGCTGGGTCCTGGACGGTCCGGCCAACAACGCCATGGCCCACGACCTGCACAACATGCTCTATCTCCTGGGCCGGGACGTTCGATCGTGCGCCATGCCCGTCCGGATCGAAGCCGAGCTTTACCGGGCCAACCCGATCGAGAACTGCGATACGGCCGCGGCCCGTTTGGAGCTCGAGGACAGCACACCGGTCCTCTTCTGGGTTTCGCACGCCACCCGGCACGACCGCGGCCCGCGCCTCCGGCTCGAGTTCGACAAAGGCATCGTCACGGCCGAGCGCCGGGGCGGGAGCCTGCTCGGGGAAACGGCGGGAGGGGTGATCCGCGATTACGGCTATCCCGATCTGGCCCCGATGAAAAAGCTCTGGGACGCGATCGACGCGGTCAGGACGGGTACGGTTCCGGTCTGCTGTGTCGAGGCAGCCGCCGGACAAACGCTGGCTATCGACGGCATGCAGGACAGTGCGGGGACGGTTGTCGATTTTCCGGCCGGCCTGCGCCGAGAATCGGCCAACACCGCCTCGTCCTGGGTCTGGATCGAAGGCCTGGACGAGGCTCTCGCGGCGGGGTTCGAAGCGTCCAGGCTCCCTTCGGAGCTGGGCCTGCCCTGGGCCAGGCCCGGCCGCCCGGTCGATCTGACCGATTATCGCGAGTTCCCCGGCCCTCGGTAAGCGCCGGCCAAGCCACGGACATGGATGCTCTGGAGATCCGCAAAGTCGTTTACCCGGGACGGAGTCTGGGGTATCTGGACGGAAAGACCTGTTTCACGGACGAAGGCCTCCCCGGAGAGACGGTCGACGTCGAGCGCCTCAAGGACAAGCCGGATCTTATCGAGGCCCGAACGGTCGGGATCAGAGTGCGCTCCGCCCGCCGCGTGGAGCCGCGTTGCGATCATTATTCGGCTTGTTCCCCCTACCAGATCGCGGATTATCCCCTTCAGCTCGACCTCAAGGCCGGGCAATTGAAAGAGCTTCTAGCCGGACTGGAAACGGACGGCAAAAAAGACATCGGCATCGAGCCTTCGCCTCTTGTTTGGGAGTATAGGAACAAAGCCCGTTTCCGGATTCTCTGGACGGCGGCGGGCCCGGTGCCCGCCTATAATCGCCCGGGGCGCCGCGACAGTTTCGTTCCCGCCCTGGGTTGTCGGCTGCTCCTGCCCGCGGTGCGCGAGACCGTGGCCCGCGCGGTGGCGGCGGCGAGGCCGCTGCGGTCCTGCCTGGAGGATGTCGAGGTCAAGGCCTCGAGTACGACGGGCGAGATCCTCGTGGTCCTGCACGGGCGCTCGGCCCCCAAGCCCAAGGAGGTTGATCCCCTTCTGTCCGCTGTTCTCGAAAATCCCCGGATCGTCGGCATCGTCAGCCTGACGACCCGGGGCGGGAACCTCGAGGAGCGCGTCCTCTGGGGCCGCCGCTTCCTCGACGACGCCTTCGGCGGGGCGCCGGTGCGGATAGGGCCACTTTCGTTTTTCCAGGTGAACGCCTCCATCCAGCCCGCCGTTTTAGCCGAAATGCGCGGCGTCCTGAAGGGCCGCAAAGCGCGAACGCTGGCCGACCTGTACTGCGGCGTCGGCGCCTTCGGTCTGGCCCTGCTGCCGGAAGTCGAGACCGTTTATGCCGTCGAGTCGGAGCCGGAGGCGGTCTCGTTCCTCAAGATCAACGCCGCCCGAACGGGCTCGCCCCGCTTCACGATCTGCGACGGGACAGCCGAAGAATGGCTGGACTGGATTCTGGATCGCAAAGTCGACGCGGTCATCGTCGATCCCCCGAGAAAGGGCTTGGACGAGACGGTCTTGAACGGCTTGATCGCCCGACCGGTTCCCGCACTGATCTATCTATCCTGCAACCCTTCCACCCTGGCCCGCGACCTGCGCCGGCTCCTGCCCGCCTATCGGGTCGTCTCCTTGCGCGGCTATGATTTCTTCCCCCAGACCCCGCACATCGAAACCCTGGCTGTTTTAGAAGGGGTCAGGTCTTAAGATATAAGTTATCTATTTTCTTTCTCGAGAAACCTTATATCTTAAGACCTGACCCCTGCCAGTATTTCAGGCGAAAAACGTCACTTTTCGACAATTCGTCGTTCAAGAATTGTTGAATGTTGAGACCTGACCCCTGCTAATTGGCCGCAAGCGGCCTGGATATCCCGGCCTTTGGACTGACGGAGGGTTGCGGCGATTCCTGCCCCCCTCAAGCGAGCCAGAAAGCCCCGGCATGCACTGGCGTCCGGGGCAGCGTACGGCAGGCCCCGCACCGGGCTGAACGGGATCAGATTGACCTTGGCCTTGAGCCGGCCGGCGATCCGGGCCAGCTTTTCGGCATCGGCGGCGGTGTCGTTGAGGCCGCGGATCAGGACATATTCGAAAGTGATCATCCGCCCGCCCGCAGCCAAGTAATCCCGGCAAGCCCTCAATAGCGCGGCCAGCGGGTATTTCCGGTTGACGGGCATCAGCCGGCCGCGCTTCTCGTCGTCGGCCGCGTGCAGGGAAATCGACAGGTTGATCTGCAGGCCCAGGGCGCCCAGGCACGCGATGCCGGGGACGATTCCGCTCGTCGAGACCGTCATGCGGCGGGCGGCCATGGCCATCCCTTCGGGCGCGTTAAGGATGCGGACGGCCTTGACCAGATTCTCCAGGTTGTCCAAAGGCTCCCCCATCCCCATGAAAACCAGGTTGGTGAGCCCGGCCTCGAAATCGTCCCGCAGCGACAGAACCTGGCCGACGATCTCCCCCGGCCGCAGGTCGCGCTTGAATCCACCCAATCCGCTGGCGCAGAAGACGCAGCCGAACTTGCAGCCCACCTGGGTCGAGGCGCAGACGGTCCGCCGCCCGCCCGAAGGGATCAGCACAGTCTCGACGAACTCGCCGTCCTCGAGCCGGAAGAGCGTTTTCCGCGTGCCGTCCGGGGATGCCAGGATATCCGCCGGTTCAAGGGACCCGAAAGCGAAATGCTCTTCCAACCGGCCGCGCAGAGCCCGCGGGAAATCTGTGAACTGGTCGAAGCGGGTGGCGCCCTTGCGGTAGATCCAGGCGAAAGCCTGCCCGGCCCGGTAAGCCGGTTCCCCTAGGGATTTAAATTCCTCCCGCAGCTCCTCGAGCGTCAGGTCGCGGATATCGGTCATGGCCTCAACGGATGCTGACCATAAGCCAGAGCAGCAGGATGATGACGCCGACCAGGATCCAGCTTCCGCCGAAGCCGATGATGTCCATCCGGGTCGGCTTGAGAATCTCCCAGCTCGACTTCGGCCAGATCTTTAGGCGCCCGATCCTTTCCGGCTCGTTCGCCGCTGCCTCCACGGCCAGGCTGTCAGCTTCCAGAGTCGGCTGAATGGGCGTATGGAGCTTGCCGAAGAATCGGTCCAGGTGCGTTTTGGGCACCGGCCGGGTGGCCAGGCTGATCAGGAAGAGCAGGAGGAAGGGGAACAATGCGTCGAAGCCGAACCGGGCAGCGGAAAGCTGGGCCTTGGTCCAGCCCGAAAAATCAATTCCCAGCCAGCTCATGACCCAGATCTCGGCGTTGAACCGCCCCAGCCCGATCTTGGGCGAAGAGGGGTCTTCCGGATTGCGGCGGGCAACCTTGTCGTAGAAAACGGCCGCCGGCTCGATGACATGAGGCCGCTCGATCTTCTGCCCCAGGATGCCGGCCCGCCCCTCGCGGACGTCCTCCTGCAGGGCCGCGGTCCGGATCGTGACCGTCTTCGGCCTCGTCTCGGCCAGGAAGGCCGGGTTGGTCCGGGCCCAGGTCCAAGATTGGAAGACGTTGGGAACCACGGCGTAGATGGTGAAGCAGACGAAGATCTGGACGATGACCGCCGGTTTCGTCAACCGGCGCCAGATGAAGCCCAGCCAGATGGAGGCCCCGAAGACGGCCGGCAGGGAGATGAAATACTGGAACAGGGACAGCAGGTTGCCGACGAAGAGCGCCGTCCCGATGCCCCCCATCAGGGTCAAGGCCAGGACGACTTTGCCCAGGGTCAGATAGTGGCGCTCGCTCTTGTCCGGCCGGATCGGCTGGTAGATATTGCGGATGAACAGAGCCGCGTAGGAGACGGCGTTGGCGCTCAAAGACGACATATTGGCCGCCAGGACGCCGACCATCATCAGGCCGATGGCGCTGGGGAAGAGCAGCTCCCGGGTCATCATCCCCCAGATCAGATCGGGGTCGTGTAATTGACCGCCGAACAAGGCTACCGCCAGCAGTCCCGTCAAGGCCCAGAAAATCATCACGAAGCGCTTGAAGAACATGCCCATGATCATGCCGAAGCGGGCCGAGTTCTCGGTCTTGGCCGAGCCTGCCGTCTGCATCATCCCGGCCGAGGCGATGATCGAAACGAGGTTGGCCATGATCATGGCCAGAATGGTGTACCAGGCGTATTCCGAGGTGGTCACCGACCCGAACAGGTTGAACATGAAGTCCGGGACCTTGGCATGTAAGCCGGCAAACCCCCCGACCCGGGCCAGCCCGATCGGGACCAGCATCAGAGAGAATATGGTCTTGAGGACGCCCTGGACAATATCGGTCATGGCCGCGGCGATAAACCCGCCCATCACGGTGTAGGCGCTGACGACCAGGGCGAAGATAAAATAGACGAGGAGCGGGTTGGTGTAGGAGACGAAAGATTTCAGCTCGCCTTTCTTCTGGCGGTCGTCCAGCTCCCGGTAGCGGGCAGCGTCGGGCGCCGACAGGCCGGTATCGAGCTTTTTGCGCAGGCCCTGGTACTCGAAGAATTCGGTCACGTTGGCCTTTTCAACCGCAGTATAGGAGGCCGCCGGCTTGGGCGTCAGGGCCTGGATCATTTTGCCCGCGACCATATAGCTGACGCCGCCGCCGACAAAGGCCATGATCAGAGTGAAGACGGCGAACGCCGCTCCCAAAAACTTGCTCTTGAAGCGCTCGGTGAAGAAATCCCCCAGCGTCACCAGCCGCGATCGGCGCATGAAGGCGGTGGTGAACCAGTAGAAGGGGGTCAGGAATAAAACCAGATACTGGATCCACATGCCGCCGATGCCCTGCCGGTAGATCTCGCGGGTCACGGCCACGGCCTGGTCGGCGTTGGTCGAAGTCCCGAAGTTCAGGAAGAATTGGGTGAACTTCCCGAGCCTGCGCCCGGCCAGATAGAAATCCCCGGAGGTCTTGTTGCGCTTCTGGGCCCAGCGACCCATGGCCAGCATGCCGACGATATAGGCCAGGATGATGGTGACGTCGATCCAGTGCAAACCGAAGACGGTCATGCAGGCATTATATGATAAAATTGCTTTTTCAATGAGTGGACTGATCGATTCCCTGCGGCATCTCCCGATTTCGGGCGAGCTTCTGTCGATCGGGGCGGCCCTCTTCTGGGCCGCCGCCATCGTCATCTTCCGGATCGTCGGCCGCGACGTCCACCCCCTGGCCGTCAACCTGTTCAAGAACCTGCTGGGCGTCGCCCTGCTCGTCCCCACGATCGCCGCTCTCGGCCACCCCATTCTGCCCGCCCTGCCGGTCCGCGATTACGCCGTGTTTCTGCTCAGCGGGGTCATCGGCATCGCCGTCGCGGACACGCTGATCCTGATGGCCCTGAACAAGCTCGGGGCGGAGCTGCTGGCCATCGTCGACTGCGCCTACAGTCCATTCGTCATCGGCCTGTCGTTCGTGTTTCTCGGCGAACGGATGGACGCCCTCCAGACGGTGGGTGTCGTCCTGATCGTCCTGGCCGTGCTGCTCATCAGCGGCGGCCGCGGCGAGGCCAGGACTTCCCGCCGGGACCTCTTCCTGGGGATCGGCTTGGGCATCGTCAGCGTTTTCCTGATGGCCGCCGGCATCGTCATGGTCAAGCCCCTTCTCGGCCGGACGCCGCTCCTATGGGGGACGATGATCCGCCTGGCCGGCGGCAGCGCGGCCGTAGGCCTATACTTGGCTTTTCACCCGCGCCGCAAGGCATACCTTCGGCCGCTCGGATCGCTGCGGACGCTGGTTCTTTTGGTTCCCGGGGCGCTGTGCGCCACGTATTTCTCGAACACCCTTTGGTTGGCCGGGATGCGCCTGACCCAGGCTTCGATCGCCTCGGCCCTCAATCAGCTCAGCACGATCTTCATCTTCGTGCTGGCGGCGCTGTTCTTGAAAGAGAAGCCGACACCGCGAAAAATTCTCGCGGTCGCCCTGGCCTTTATCGGCGCCGTGCTGGTCTCGGCCGCCCTCTGATCTCCGGGAAACGCGGCTCGGAGTATTGGCCCGGCGGCTTCGGGCTCTACTCGCCTTTTCCCACAGCTCTCTTCGGCGCCTCGGAACTGCGCATTCGAGATCTCCCGATCTTGGAGACTACCCACTCCGTTTCGATTCCGTCAGATGGTTGCGTGCTCAAACAGCCCTCGGCGCCTGGCCAAAGCCAGGTTCCCTCAGAGAGTTGTGGAAAAAGGCGCCGCCCTCGCTATTTCGCCGTTGGCCAACACCCCGAACCGCGGCAATTTCCCGGAGATGGGAGCTACCCAAAAAATGTTTTCAGCTCAACAGGCGCGAGACGATGTCCACGGCGCTGGCGGCGTCTGGCGCGTACCCGCCGGCTCCGATCTGGGCGGCGTAATCCGGGGTCAACGGCGCCCCGCCCACCACGACGGGAGCCGTCACACCGGCGTCGCGAAGCGCTTGGACGACACCCTTCATCTGGATCATGGTCGTGGTCAGGAGCGCCGACAGGGCCACCACGTCGGCCTTGTTATCCCGGGCCGCGGCCACGAACTTGTCGGCGGACACGTCGGCCCCGAGGTCGACGATCTTGTAGCCGGCGCCCTTGAGCATCATGGCGACCAGGTTCTTGCCGATATCGTGCAGGTCGCCCTTGACGGTGCCGATGACCACCAGGCCCTTGGGCTCGACCTTTTCCTTGATCAGCAGGGGCTCGAGCTTGGTCAGACCGGCGTTCATGGCCCGGGCGGCTACCAGGACCTCGGGGATAAAGACTTCGTTGGCTTTGAACAACACGCCCAGCTTTTCCATGCCGATGATCAGGCCCTCGTTTAGAATCTGCCGGGCCGTCATCCCGGCCGCCACGGCCTGGTCCACCAGGGCTTCCACCTCGGCCTTGCGGCCGGCCATCAGGGCCTCTTGAATCTTATCCAGCATCGGTGCGCTCCTTGTCTCTTGGAGTTCGAAGTCTTATATACCACAGAGGACCGGCGACGAAAAGGCCGCCGGCGGTCCGCGGGTCCGGCTTACTTCTTCTCGGCCCCCTTGTAGAGGGCGTTGACGTCGCGCTTGCCCCGCTCCAGGAACGGCACCGGGGTGTCCATCCAGGCCGGCCGAGGCTTGCCCAGCAGATAGTGATCGAAGAACTCGTCCTGGTGGAGCGTCCAATACTTCATGTTCTCCCTCTCCCGCAGGCCGTGTTTCTCGCCGTTGAAGTTGAACATGTAGGCTTCCTTGCCCAACCGGCGCAGGGCGGTGAAGAATTCGATGCCCTGGTACCAGGGAACCGCGTCGTCGTCGTCGTTGTGGATCGAAAGGTAGGGCGTCTTGACCCGCTCGGCCCAGAAGACGGGCGAGTTCTCGAGATACTGCAGGACCCGGCTGAAGAGCGGGGCGCCGATGCGGCTCTGGGTCTTCTCATATTGGAATTCGCGGACCATGCCCGAGCCCCAGCGGATGCCGCCATAAGCGCTGGTCATGTTGGAGACCGAGGCGCCGGCCTGAACGGCGGCGAAGATGTCGGTCTGGGTGATCAGGTAAGTGATCTGGTAGCCGCCCCAGCTGTGGCCCTGGATGCCGATCCGGGCCGGATCGATGAAGCCCATGTCGACGACCTTCTGGACGGCCGGCACGACGCATTTCAGGGCGCTCGAGCCAGGGTAGCCGATCTCGTAGACGATGTCCGGCTGAAGGATGATATAGCCGTTGCTGGCGTAGCGGGTGAAGTTGATGCTGGTGCCGGGGGCCGGAGCCTGATGGCGGTGCAGGCCGTCGGCCAGCTTCTCGTAGATATAGACCATCAGCGGGTACTTTTTGGACGGATCGAAGTCCTCCGGCTTGGTCAGGATGGCGTCCAGCACCACCCCGTCCGCGTTCCGGTATTTGATCAGCTCCGAGGTCCCCCAATTGTATTCGGTCTGCTGCGGGTTGGCGTCGCTGACCTTGCGGCGATCGGCGAATTCGGGCCCGCTGGTCCAGAGGTTGGGGAACTCGGCGAAAGTCTGCTGGGTGAAGGCATAGATCTCGGCGTTCTTGGCCTTGATCAGGCCTCCGATGAGCTTGTCCGCCGTGAACACCTTGGACGGTGCGGCATCGACGGCCAGATTGACCCGGTAGTAGCCGGTGGCCTTGGTTTTGTCGTCGACGGTCTGGAGCAGGATCGGAGTCTTGGCCGGGACGGTCCGCTCCTCGCGGTCGAGCCGCAGGTAGCGGAAGATCAGGCCGTCGCGACGGCCGACGCCCTTGGTCGCGTTGCGGGCTCCGCTGCCGTCGGGATTGATCTCCCAAATGTCGTACTGATCGTAGAGGAGCAGGGCTTTGTCGCCGTCGGTCCAGCCGGCCGAACCGTAATTCCCCGGCTCGCTCGGCGAGTCCCATTCCTCCTGATGGAATTTGACGGGCAATTTGGAAGTCAGATCGAAGGTCTTGCCGTCGAGCAGCCGATAGGCGAACCAGGCCCGCGCGGCCTGATCGTAATAGGAGAGGAACCGGCCGCCGGGCGATAGCGAGGCGTTCCCGGGGAACTTCTCCAGGACTTTCTTGCGGGACCCGTCGGCCAAGCTGATCAGATAGACGTCGGCATAACCCTGGTCCCAGGACACCATCTGGCGGTACGGCTTGTCGTTCTGGCCGACGACGAACTTGGGATCGTCGCCCGCCGCGACGGAGGCAAGATCGGGCCCGCCGAGCACGACGAGCTTCTTCTCCTTGACCTGGAAGACGGCCGCGTAATTGCGCTTCTTGTCCTGGTCGGCGTTGATCTTCTGCATCGGCTGCAGGTCGGCGTCCTTCCAGCTCCAGATGTCGACCTTAACCGGCTCGGGCGCGTCCTCGGGCTCGGCCTTGGAGGCGTCGGCGTAGCCGAAGAAGAGCCGGGCGCCGTCCTTGGAGAACTGCAGGCGCCCGTTCTCGCTCACCGCCTGGCCCACGGGCAGGCCCTTGGCCGCGGGCACGGCCTCCGTTGCCGCCGCCGCGTTCTCGACCCAATGATATAGCTTGAAGGCCGAGGCGTCCTTCTTATATTCGTCGCGGTCGCTCAAGAAGGCCAATTGCCCGCCTTTGTCGTCGAAGGTCAGGCTCTTATAATGGCCGAGCCCCTTGGCCAGAAGCACCGTAGTCCCGTCGGCGGCTTGCCAAGCGTAGGCGCCGTCGTCCTCGGGCTTCTTGGCCGAAACGGCATAACCCAGCCACGAGCCGGGCTTGTTCCAAATATATTCCACGACTTCGGGCACGGACACGGTCCTCCCGGTCGCGAGCTCCCGGATGACCAACTCGGTGCCGGGGTCTTTCTTCTTTTCCTTGGGCTTCTTGACGTCGGCCGCCGACTTGGCTTCGCCGGGCTTCGTTTCGGGAGCCTTGGCCTCCGGGGCTTTGGCCTCTTCCTTCTTGGCCGGATCGGCCGGCTTCTCGTCCTTCTTCACGGGAGTTTCCAGAAGGTAGGCAATATAAGCGCCCGATTCCTCCGGGACTTTGAATCCCTTGACCCGTTCTACGGCCGTCACTTCGCCGGTGGCCAGGTTCATGACGCCGAGCCCGTTCTTGGGCTGTTCCTCCGGCTTCTTTTTATCCTTCTTGGCTTTGTCCATCTCCGCCTTGAGCGGCATGATGGTGAAGACGACGAACTTGCCGTCCACGGTCAGGACCGGGGACTGTCCGCGCGGGGACCGGAATTCCTTGTCGGTCTTCAGGTTGCGGACGACCAGCTCGCCGTCGCCGTCCTGGGGGACCAGGGCATAGACGAGCCAGGCGCCGTCGCGGGCCATTTGGGTCGATTGAATCGATCGCCAGGCGTTGTAAGCACTGTAGGACAGCGGTTTCTTGGCTGCCGCGGCGGGGCCGGCCGCCAGGACGGCGACTGCGACCAGGACGACCGCGACAAGGGCCCAGCTTCGGAATGTACGTCTCATAAGGGAACCTCCATCGAGGATGTGGAAGATCGCGCCGGAACAGGGGCGAACAGGCGCGCGTTCATGAATGCCGCGAATATATCAGGGGTGAGAAGAGGATGTCAAATGGCCGACTAAAAAAGAGACCGGCTCGTTTGACAACCGTCCGGCGGCGCACTATAAGGAAAAGCGGGGAGGAGGCGGAAATGATCGAATTCGTTTTTCTCATCATCGCGATCGGAGCGATCGTCACCGTTTCGCGCCAGCGGGGCGGCCAACCCCTGCTCTGGGGTCCGCTCGCCCTGGGGGGCTATTTCGGCCTGAAATTTCTGATGATCAAGCTGGCTCTTTTCCCGGCGCCTCCGGGAGAAGCCGGGAACTTGAACGTTGTGCGTTTTGCGATAAGCATCGGGTATGTCTGTCTCCTGTACCTGATCGTTCGCTTCGGCCTGGGCCGCTCGAAAGCCAAAGCCGGGGGAAAATGGGTCTGCCCGTCCTGCCAATTTCTCAACTCCGAGATCGCCGTCAAGTGCGAGGCCTGCGGCCGGGATTACAAGGAAGAGGAGTGATCGACTCCTGATGGATTCGAGGCAAGATTCCGGAGACGGGCGGCCCGGCAGGATTCTGAAGGTCGGCCTGGACGGCTACGGCCTCAAGCCGCTCGGCCTACCTCCCCTTCGCCTGCTCGAGTGGGCGGCCGCCCGGGGCGCCGACGGGATCCAGTTTTCCGAGCCGCCGCCGGAAGCGGATGATCCCGGCTTCCTGAAAGACCTCGGCCAGACCGCCCGCGGCCTAGGCCTCTATCTCGAATGGGGCGGCGGCCAGCATATCCCCTTCGATCCCAAGTCCCGCCGGCCGATCGATATCGCCGCCGTCAATCGGAAGGCCGCCGGTCAAGCCGCCGCGCTGGGCTTGACGGCGATCCGGTCCTGCTCCGGGGGCCTGATGCGTTGGGCCGCCGACGACCCGCCGGTCGCGGATTACCTCCAGGCCATGACCGCCGCCTTGCGCGATCAAGCCCCGATGCTGCGCGGCTTCGGAGTGACGTTGGCCTTGGAGACCCATTTCGAATTTACGACCTTCGAGATTCTGCGGCACTTCGAGATGTGCGGCGCCGAGCCGGGCGGCTGGCTGGGCATTTGTCTGGACACCATGAACGTCCTGACCCTGCTTGAGGATCCCGTCGCCGCCGCCCTCCGCGCTCGGCCCTGGATCGTGATGACCCATCTCAAGGACGGCGGGATTCTGGAGACCGCCGAGGGCTTCCGGACATTCACGGCGGCGGTTGGAGACGGGATCGTCGATTTTGCCTCCATCATCGCCGGCCTGAACGAACTCGAACGGGACATTCCCTTATCCGTCGAGGATCACGGCGGGGATTTTCTGATCCCCTTGGCCGACCCGGCTTTTCGGGCCAAGCTCCCTGACCTTTCCGTCGACGAGGAGGCGTCCCTGCGCCGTCTGTCGCGCCTGACGCGGGAGAGAATGGAGACGGAAGGATTGGCCGTCCTCGACCGCGCCGATTGGCCCCGCGCCTGCGAAGCGCGAATGACCCGCGGCCTCGCGGCCGCCCGCAGGCTGGCGGAGGGCGCGTGAGCCCCGATTCCGGGTCCCGTCATCGCCGATTCCAATTCCAGGATGCGGCCTCGCTTAGGAAGAAGGCCATCGAACTAGGGGCGGCCATCCCCTGGTCGGATTCTCTCGCTTCCCTCTTCGAACCCTTGGCCCTCGGAGAGAAGCGTCTCCCCCACCGCCTGATCTCGCACCCGATGGAAGGAGCGGACGCGGAGCCCGACGGAGGGCCGGGACCGCTGACTTCCCGCCGCTACGAGCGGCTCGCCGTGGGCGGCTTCGGCCTGCTCTGGTTCGAAGCGGCGGCCGTGACGCCGGACGGACGATCGAATCCTCGCCAGCTCCAATTGACGCCGGCGACGCTCCAGGGGTTCCAGCGGATGACGGAGGCGGCTCGCCGGGCGGCCCGCCGAGCCGGCCGCCCGGAGCCCGTCCTGATCCTGCAATTGACCCATTCGGGCCGGTTTTCCAAGCCGGAGGGCATCCCGGCACCGATCATCGCCCGGCACGACGCCGGGCTCGACGAGCTGCGCGCCATCCCCCCGGAGGCGCCGGTGATCTCCGATGCGGCTTTGGACCGGTTACGGGACTCCTTTATCGCCGCCGCCGGATTGGCGGAGCGAGCCGGATTCGACGGCGTGGACATCAAGGCCTGCCACGGCTATCTCGTCGGCGAGCTCCTGGCGGCCCGCGACAGGACCGCCAGCCGCTACGGCGGCCCTCTCGACAATCGTGCCAGGCTTCTCCTCGAGACCGCCGCCGCCGCGCATAGTCTCCACCCCGGGCTTCTCCTGGCTTCCAGGTTAGGCGTTTTCGATGCCGTCCCGGGCGGCTTCGGCGTCGCCGCCGGTTCGGCGGCCGGCTTCGATCCGGCGGAACCGATGGAAATCGCAACCCGCCTGCAGGCCGCCGGCGTCTCCCTCATTAACGTCACCGCCGGCGTCCCGGCCTGGCGGGCGCACTATGGACGGCCGTTCGATCGCCCGGCCGAAGGCGGGGCTGTCCCGGACGAACACCCCTTGGAAGGGATCGCCCGGCTGATCGAGCTGGCCGCTGTCATTCAGAGATCCGTCCCCGGCCTTGCCATAGTCGGGACGGGTTACTCCTGGCTGCGCGCTTTTTTCCCTTTCGTTGCTGCCGCCGTCGTCGCCGGCGGGGCCGCCTCGGCGATCGGGCTGGGACGCCTGGCCTTCGCCTACCCCGACGCGCCGGGAGACTTGCTCGCAGGGCGGCCGCTGGATTCCAAACGGGTTTGCACCGCCTGCTCGTCCTGCTCGACCCTTCTGCGGGCCGGCCGCCCGACGGGCTGCGTCGTGCGCGACGCAGCCATCTATCGCCTGGATCGATAGACAAACCCAGGCGGCATGCGCCGCGGGCGACCGAAATGGTTTACAAATCGAAGGCTTTGCCCCTATAATACCCGCGACATTTACGGCATCTCCGGCCGTGAAATCCGGCCGCATTCATCTCGAACCGCGAGAGCGAACGGGCATGTCCGCCGGAGGCCAAGGAGTTCAACATGGCCAACGGAAACGCCAAGCGCGGGCGGATCGGCATTCTGACCGGAGGCGGAGACGTCCCCGGCCTCAACCCGGCCATCCGGGCCGTCACCATGCGGGCCATCCACGAGGGCTACGAAGTCATCGGCATCCGCCGCGGCTGGGCCGGCCTGATCGATATGAATCGGGACGACGGCTGCGACAATTCCGAGCATTTCCAGGTCCTGACCGATGAGACCGTCAACCGGATCGGCCGCACCGGCGGCACGTTCCTCCACACCTCTAGGACCCGGCCCAGCCACGTCCCCAACGTCAACGTCCCCGAGCATTTGCGGGATCGATATCACGCGCCGACCAACGACCTGACGGACGAAGTCCTGAAAAACCTCGATAGCCTGGGCATCCACACCCTGATCCCGATCGGTGGCGACGACACCCTGAGCTACGGCATGCACCTGCACAAGAAAGGCGTCAAGGTCATCGCCATTCCCAAGACCATGGACAACGACGTCCCCGGCACCGATTACTGCATCGGGTTCAGCACTTGTTTGTCCCGGACGATCGCCTTGACCCACGCCTTGAGGACTTCGGCCGGATCGCACGAGCGCTTTCTGGTCATCGAGGTTTTCGGCCGTTACGCCGGGTTCACGGCCCTGCTGCCGACCATGGCCGGGGCGGCCAATCGCTGCGTCATCCCCGAGCACGTCTTCGACATCGAGCGGCTCTGCGAGCTCATGACGGCCGACCGCAAAACCAATCCCAGCCTTTACTCGGTCGTCCTGGTCTCGGAGGGCGCCCGCTGCCAAGGCAGCGACATGGTCTTCGCCAGCGAGGAGCGGGACATGTTCGGCCATAAGAAGCTGGGCGGGATCGGCGAGATCGTGGCCAACGGCCTGCGGGAGCTCTCGCCCAAATTCAACGCCGGCCGCCGCATCAATGTCATCGCCCAACGCCTGAGCTACCTGGTCCGCTGCGGCGACCCCGACGCCGTCGATTCGCTCGTCCCGATGGCCTTCGGCAACATCGCCCTGGACCTCCTGCTCGAAGGCAAGTCGGGCCGCATGGTCTGCCTCCGCAACGGCGAATACGACCATGTCCCGGTCGAGATCGTGACCAGCCAGAAGAAGGTCGTCGACATCGAAAAGTATTACGATCGGGAGCGCCTGCGGCCGCTCTACAAGAGCTTCCTGCAGAAGCCCTTCTTCATCGTCACCAACGACTGAACCCCGCCGCGGTTGCCGCGGGGCCCGGTTCGCCGTAGAATGGTTCGGGACCGCGGAGGCTTGGTGCGAACAACCGAAATCATCATCGATGGCCGGCGCATCCCGCTCCTTTCCCTAAACACCCTCGTCGTCGGCAGCGGTACGGCCGCCCTCAACGCCGCCGTCAGCCTGCACGAGCTGGGCGCGCGCGATCTGGCCCTGGCCACGGAAGCCATGGGCGCGGGGACCTCGTTCAACGCCGGCTCGGACAAACAGACCTACTACAAGCTGTCGCTGGCCGGCCCCAACGCCGATTCCATCCCGGACATGGCCCGGGATCTTTTCGCCGGCGGCTGCATGCACGGCGATATCGCCCTGGCCGAGGCGGCCGGATCAGCCCGGGCCTTCCTCAATCTCGTGCGGCTCGGCGTTCCCTTCCCCCAGGATGCGAACGGCGCCTTCCCGGGCTACAAGACCGATCACGACCCGCGCCGGCGAGCGACGTCGGCCGGGCCGCTGACCTCGAGGCTCATGGCCGAAGCGCTCCGCCGGGAGCTCCGGCGGCGGCGCATTCGCGTCTTTGACGGCCATCCGATCATCGGCCTGCTGACTCTGCCGCCGGAGGAAGGGCATCCCCCCGAAATCGTCGGCGCTTTGGCCTTGGACGAGCGCCGCCTGAAGCGCGGCGGAAACGGCCTCGTCGCTTTCTCCACCGTCAATATCATACTGGGAACCGGGGGGCCGGCCGGAATCTACCGGGATTCGGTTTATCCGGAAAGCCAAACCGGTTCGCACGGCCTGGCCTTCGAAGCGGGCGCCATTGGCCACAACCTGACCGAGTGGCAGTACGGCTTGGCCTCGATCAAGTTCCGCTGGAATCTTTCGGGAACTTATCAACAGGTCATCCCTCGCTATATCTCGACCGACCGCCGAGGCCAAGACGAGCGGGAATTCCTGACCGGCCATTTCCCCGACCTGGGCCGCTTGGCCACGGCCGTCTTCCTTAAGGGCTACCAATGGCCGTTCGATCCTCGTAAAGTCGCCGGATACGGTTCGTCGCTCATCGACCTGCTGGTTCATCGGGAAATTCACTCGCTCGGCCGCCGGGTCTTCCTGGACTACACCCGCAATCCGTCGGGCGCGGGGCGGCAGGACGATTTCCGCTTCGACCTTTTAAGTCCCGAAGCCCGAGCTTACCTCGAGCGGTCGCAGGCCCTCCTGGCGACGCCGTTTGAGAGGCTGGCCCGAATGAATCCCCCCGCCGTCGAGATCTATCGGAGCCGCGGCATCGACCTCGAACGGGAACGGCTGGAGATCGCCGTCTGCGCCCAGCACAACAACGGCGGGCTGATGGGGGATCATTGGTGGCAGTCGAACGTCCGCGGCCTCTTCCCGGTGGGCGAGGCCAACGGCTCGCACGGCGTTTACCGGCCCGGCGGATCGGCCTTGAACGCCGGCCAGGTCGGGAGCTTCCGGGCGGCCCAATTCATCGCCGCCTGCCGAACCGGCTCGCCCCTCTCCCCCGCCGCGTTTCTGGCCGTCGCGGGAAGCGGCATCAAGGCCAAGCTAGAGACAATGCGGGCCATGCAATCGGCCGGAGACGGCGGGGCCCGGGCCGAACGGTCCGCCCGCGCCGAGCTGGGCCGCCGTATGTCGTCCGCTGGCGCGCATATCCGCGACCCGCAAACGATCGGCCGCGAGGCGGACGCCGCCCGCCGCCAATATCAAAAGCTGCGCCGGACGATCGGCGCCGGAACGCTTTCGGATCTGCCGCGGGCCTTCCGCACCCTCGACCTCTGTCTGACCCATTGGCTTTATCTCGAGGCCGCTCGGGAATATTTGGCCCGGGGAGGCCGCAGCCGCGGCTCTTTCCTCGTCCTTGATCCGGCCGGCGAAAAGCCCGCTCCGTCGCTCGGGGAGGAGTGGCGCTTCGCCCCGGCCCAAGACGCGAACGGGGCGCCGGCCGAGATCCTCGAGATAGAACTCGCCCCGGACGGGCGGGTCATCCGCCGCTGGGTCGCTCCCCGCCCTCTGCCCGAATCCGATCCCTGGTTCGAGACCGTTTGGGCGGACTTCCGGGAAGGCCGCATCATCCGCTAGGAGAATCGCCATGTCCAAGCGACGAGTGGCATTGATCACGGGCGCCGGGCGCGGCATCGGTCGCGGCATCGCCCTGGCCTTGGCCCGGGAGGGGTATGACATCGCGGGCTGCGATATCGTTTACGAGCCGGATAATCGCATGACAGGCTTATTCGAAGCGAGCGCCGCCGCTGAAGCCGCCGGAGCGGCATTCCTGCCCATCCAGGCGGATATCGCCGATCTCAAGGGCCATGAAGCTCTCCTCCGATCCGTTTTGGATCGATTCGGCCGGATCGACTGCCTGGTCAACAATGCGGGAGTCGGGCCGGAAGTCCGATCCGACATTCTGGAGGAATCGCCGGCGGCCTACGATCGGGTTCTGGGCATCAACTTGAGAGGCCCGTTTTTCCTGACCCAGCGCATCGCGCCGCACTTGACCGACCTGGCCGCCCGCGAGCCCGAAGCCCATCCGGCCGTGGTCTTCATCACTTCGATCTCGGCCGTCGTCTCCTCTACGGCCCGATCGGGGTACTGCATCTCCAAGGCGGGCTTAAGCATGGCCGCCCGGCTTTTCGCCGACCGGCTGGCGGAAAGCGGGGTCGGCGTCTACGAAGTCCGGCCGGGCATCATACGGACGGACATGACGGCTCCGGTGAAGGAAAAATACGACCGCTTGATCGCGGAAGGCCTCGTCCCGCAGGGACGCTGGGGGGAGCCGGACGATATCGGCCGCGCCGTCGCCGCCCTGGTCGGAGGAGCCTTCGGCTATTCGACCGGTCTGGCCGTCGAAGTCAGCGGCGGCATGGACATCCGGCGGCTTTGAGCCGAACCGAAAAGGAACCGGGCTTATGAATAAAACCATTCTCGTTTTGATGCTCCTGACGGTGATTCTCGGCCCGGCCTCGCCGGCCCAAACGCCCGCCCCCCTGCGCTCCCTGATCGACACCGAGCTGGCCTTCGCTGGTTTTACGGCGGAGCACGGCATCCATGACGGCTTCCTGGCCTTCATGGCTGAAGGCAGCGTCGTCTTCCGGCCCGGCCCCATCGACGCCCGCGGCGTCTACTCCGCGGTGAAGCCGTCGCCGAGGCTTCTGGTCTGGTATCCCAGCTTTGCCTGGATTTCGGCGGCTGGAGATCTCGGCTATACCACAGGCCCCTGGGAGAGCTTCAAGGCCCGTGGGGAGAAAACGCCGGGGGCATCGGGGCATTTCATCACTCTGTGGAAGAGGCAGGCCGACGGGAGCTTCAAGTTCGCTCTGGATGCCGGAGTCTCCCATGCCGCCCATGCGGCCAAAGCGCCGGTCTATGCGCCCCCCGAGCAGCCGGTGAACACGCTGCCTATCCCGGCCAACGCCGCCGTCCGAGCAGAGGCGGAGCTCGCGAGCCTGGAAGCCCAGCTGGCCGAGGCGGCGGCGGCAAAGGGATACCCGGCCGGCATCGGGCCTTTCCTCGGCTCCGACGCCCGCGTTTACCGGGCCGGCGAATATCCGGCCGTGGGGCTGGAGAAAGCGTTGGATTTGGCCCGGAAATACGATGCCCGGTGGATACAAAAGCCCGCTCGGCTTACCGCGGCCTCGTCGGGTGATCTCGGCTTTGTCTACGGCCTGATGGAACGGGTCCCGGACGGGGCCAGGGCGGCCTTCCTGCGGATCTGGCGGCGGGCCGCGGACGGCCGCTGGCGTCTCGCGCTCGACCTCGTCGACCCCTTCCCGGAGTCATAGCCCCCCCGGGAGGCCCGGCGTTGGCGCGCCTACCCCGGCCGTGGTATAAAGGATTCATTCCCAAAAAGGAGATGGCCATGCCCGCAAAACGAACCGACGGCGGCCGCGTGTTCTGGGGCCTGCTTTTGATACTGATGGGCGTCCTGTTCCTCCTGGACCAGATGGGCCGGCTCAATTTCGGCGACATCATGTCCACCTATTGGCCGGTCATCATCATCCTGGTCGGCCTGTCGACGATGATCGGCAGCGGCTTCCGCCGGATCGGCGGCGGGCTCTTCCTGGTCCTCCTGGGGACGTTCTTCCAGCTCCGGGAGCTGGGCATCCTGCGCGAGGACATCTGGCACTATGCCTGGCCGGCCCTCATCATCCTGGTCGGCATCTGGATCCTCTTCGGCGGCATCTTCCGCCACCGCACGCATCCGGCCTTCCCCGTCGACGCCGGTTCGGATATGGACGTTACGGCCATCCTTTCCGGGCAGGATCGACGCTTCACCTCGGCCGGCTTCAAGGGCGGCCATGCCACGGCCGTCATGGGCGGGGCTGAGATCGACCTGACCGAGGCGACGCTTGAAGGCGGCAAGGCCACGGTCGAGCTGACCGCCATCATGGGCGGCATCGATCTGCGGGTGCCGCGCGACTGGAAAGTGGTCATCGACGCGACCCCGATCCTGGGCGGCGTCTCGGACAGCCGCAAGAACATCGCCGACGCCGACGCCAAGTCCACTCTTTACATCAAAGCCACGGCCATCCTGGGCGGCGTCGAGATCAAGAGCTGAAAGGCGGCGGATATGAAGAAATTTTTGCTCTGGTTTCTGGCTTTCATTATCGCGGCCGGATTAATGGCCTATCAGCGCATCACGGGCCCGACCTACCCCAAGCGGGGGACCGTGTCCGTGGACGGCCGCGAGGTCAAGTTCCGCCTGCCGCGAAGCTCGGAAAACCTAAAGGATTGCGAAATCGCCGTCTCCATTCTGGGAGCGGATGTCGGCGGCTATGTCGAGTTCAAGCGATACAAAACCGAGGACCCTTACTCCAAGTTCCCAATGGTCCGTCAAGACGACAAGCTGGTCGGATTCCTGCCCAAGCAGCCCCGGGCCGGGAAGCTCCTCTATCGTGTCGTCCTGATCCAAGGCGACAAGGAATACCCGTTGACCGGGGAAGAACCGGTCGTCATCCGGTTCCGCGGGTCGGTCCCTATCTGGGTCCTCATCCCCCACGTCCTGGCCATGTTCCTGGCCATGCTGTTGGCGGCCCGGGCCGGGCTGGCGGCGCTGGACAAAAAAAGCAAGCCCATCGCCTTCGCCAAATGGGCGGCGGTCTTTCTCTTCATCGCCGGGTTCATCCTGGGGCCGCTGATGCAGTATTACGCCTTCGGGCCGTTCTGGGCGGGGTTCCCGCTCGGGCACGACATGACCGACAACAAGACGCTGGTGGCCATGATGGGCTGGATCATCGCCCTGCGGGCCGGCCGCAAGGGCAAGGAGGCGCGGGGCTGGGTGCTGGCCGCGTCGCTCCTCTTCCTAATCGCCTTCCTCATCCCGCACAGCGTGTTCGGGTCGGAGCTCAACTACACGGCGCTCAAGCCGCCCTTGAAATAGGGATCGATCGACCCTTTAGAGCATTCGAGGAAACGAAACACCGGGAAGCTGTCGAAGGCTTCCCGGAGTTTTTTTGTTGGCGATGCTTTCCGCGCCGTCTCACTTCAAGTTAAAGCGGACGGTAGTCGTGAAAATAGCCGGCCGCTTCCGGCCGTCGATCACCAAGGGCTCATAAACCCACTGCCGGACGGAATCGATGGCCGCTTGGTCGAGCAAGGGGATGGAGCGGAGAATCTTGACCGAGGCGATGCGGCCATATATGTCGGTCAGGACTTCCATGATGACGACGCCCTCGACCATCGCCTGCCGGGCCGCCTCCGGGTAGATCGGAGCCACCTGGCGGACGAGCTTGGGCGGCTGGATATTGTCCACGCATCGCACGGCATCGCCGTCGTCAACCGGCTTTTGCGGCGCTTCTTTGGGCATCGTCCCTCCGATGACTCCCCCCATGACGCCGCCGACGACTCCTCCCATCACGCCGCCGGCAACCCCGCCTACCTCCGCACTTTCTTCGCTCGGAAGGTGGAAAACGACGCTCAGCGCCACGGGCCCCGACTTGATGACGCTCTTCCCCGGAGCCGGTTTGAAGACATGGTCATTCAAACCATCAATGGCCGCCTTGTCGAGCATCGGATGAACGCTCTTGATGACGTTGACCGCCGAGACCGAACCCTTGGCGTCGATGACCGCTTCCACCTCGACGGTTCCTTGGAGCTTCTTCGCGATGGCTTCCTTGGGGTATGTGATCGGGATCGCGGCCGGGAAAACGGCAAAATCCTTGTCCCCCTTAGAGGGATTCGGCATGGCGAAAGCCCTGGCCGTGTCGCGCGCGAATCGGACGGTGACGGTGAAGATCATAGGCCGATTCCGGCCGTCGATCATCATTGGCTCGTAAACCCACTGCCTGACCGCGTCGATGGCCGCCTGGTCGAGCAGAGGGATAGAACGAAGGACCTTGATGTTCTGGACCCGGCCGTAGATGTCGGTCTGGGCTTCCAGGATGACGGTGCCTTCCACCTTGGCTTGGCGGGCCACGGGCGGATAGATCGGAGCGACCTCACGGACGAGACGGGGCGGTCGGATATCCCCTACGGCTCGGACGGCATCCCCCACAACGGCACCCTCAACGACCACTTCGGGCGCCGGCCAGGATGTCGTCTGCATGGACAGGAAATAGGGCTTGCCGTCCTTATCGGAAAAGCCGAAGACGGCGGTGTTCTTCTCGGGCAGGGTGAACTCCGTATCGAGCAGATTGATCTTGGCCCCGCCGTTTTGCTCAAAGACCTCAATACGGAATCGCTTTTGCCCGATCGCCAGCGGCGTCACCATGACCAGATAGAAGGTCTTGTCGAGCTGGAAGAAATGGAAGGCCTTATCGGCTTGGCCGGGCTCCCAGGTCAGCTCGGCCTCGGTCAACAGGCTGACATCTTTCAGGTTGAAGACCTGCTTGATCCGGGCCGCTTGGGCGGCTTGATCCGCCTCCGCTTGGATGTTCGCGGAAACCGTAAAATTCAGATAGGAGGCGGTGACGGCCTTGAAAGGCTCGGGCGCCCCCTCCCGCTGGCCCTGAAAGACGAGCAGCTTCATCGTGCCGATGGTTTTGTGGGGAGGTTGCCCTGCCGCGGACGGTCCTCCTCCCTGGCCCCAAACCGGGCCTCCTAGAATCATCGCCGCCGCCAAGAGTCCTAATGTTCCGAAGACCACCCTTTTCATGACGCCCTCCTTTTCCTATAAATTCTTTTCCACCCAGACGAGAACCATCCCGTCCCCGGGCGAGTGGACGACAAACGTAGCCGCTGGTTTCTGTTGGATCCGGGCATAATGAATCTCGAAACTTTCTTCCGCCCTCGTGATGATTGCCGTTCCTTCCGATCCGGTGCCGAAATAGCGAACGACGGAAACCGTCAGGCCGGCCGCAACCATGAAGCCGAGGCAAGCGACGGCGTATCGCCACAGCCGCGGCCCCGGATTGCGCACTGGAACGGGCTCGAAATCCAAATCCCGCCCGGCTTGGGACGATCTTCGCCGCACGGCGGGCCAGATGTCGTCCAGCCTCCCCAAATCAGCCGCCCGGACGAATATCCGCCGGACTTCGTCCCGGCCCGCGAGCCGTTTCGCGCAGACGGGGCACCGCTCGGCGTGCTCCGCCAGCCGGGCTTTTACGGCCCGAAACGGAATCAGCCTATAGAGCCAATCAACGATTCCCGAATGTCCCATGACCTTTCTCCATCAGAGCTTTAATCTTCTTACGGGCGTTGAACAGATAAACCCGGGCCGTGGACGCCGTGCAGCCCAAGATGCCGGCGATTTCGGCCGCGATCAGCCCCTCGTTGGCCCACAGGGCGGCGACCATCCGCTCCCGCGGGCTCAGCGTTTCAAGAAGACTCGCGAACAGCTTCGGGTCGGCGGAAGTCTCCACCGGCTCGGTGTAGGGCGGACGCAGCGGATCGGCGGCCGCCCGGGCGAAAAACGCGCGGAAGCGGCGCTTGCGCTTAAGCAGATCAAGGGCACGGCGGTAGAGGATCGTGTAAAGCCAGTTCCGGAAGCTCAAGCGGGGGTCGTAACGATCGAGATGGAGGAAAGCCTGGATGAACGTCTCCTGGCAGACATCCTCGGCATCCTGCCGGTTGCCCAGCATGTTCACGGCTAACGCCGTCAATGGCCCCTGGTACTGGTTCACGATTGGACGGAACTCCTCCCCGTCTCCGCGCAGGCAAGCCGCGATTCGTTCGTTTTCGTCCATCGGGTCTCTTTGACCCTTTCATAGGGTATTACGCCATGGGACTTCGCAACGTTTAGGATAGGTCTATGGCCGGGCCGGTCACTATGCCGCAGGCCGGGAGATGGGAGACCTTTGCTTTACTTCATCCGTGCCAGGAGGGCGGTCGCTTTCTCTTTGAATTGGGGATGAGCGGCGGCCCGCTCGGCAGCCGGGCGGGCTTTGTCGGGGCGGCCCAAATTGAGCCAGGAGGCGGCTGCGTTGTAAAACGCCGTGGCTCGCGTCACTCGGGTGACCAGGAGCTGGTTCTCTTTTTTCTTCAGCATCCTCGCCCGCCGATCCTCGGCCATCGGCGCCGCCTTGATCTCCGCGATCTTGGTCTCGATCGCCGCTTCATTGCGGCCGACGACTTCAGCCGCCAGGTCGTAATACAAGGACGCATCCTGCCAGTTGGATCGGCTATCGCTGATCCGGCCCAGTCCGAAAAGCGCTTCGACGTTGCCCCCGTTGTATTTCAGCGCCTCTTTGAATTCCTTCTCGGCCCGATCAAACTGAATCAGATCAAGAGCGATCGTGCCGGCCAGCCCGAAGACCTCGGAGTTTGTCGGGAGACGGCCCTTCGATTCTTCGATGTGGGCCTGGGCCGCCGCGTCCTCGTCCAAGGCATGCCGGTTCCAGGCCAGCCAATAGTGGGCCTCCCCCATCAGCCAATTGCCCAGCTCGACCATCTTGCCCAGAACCTCGATGGCCTCGCGGTAGCGGCCCAGGTAGCTGAGGCTGATGGCTTTCCCGAGCAGCGCATCGCGATAGCCCGGCGAGAGCGCCAGCGTCCGATCGTAATAAGAGAGGCTTTTCTCAAATTCCTCGGTCGTGGTATAGATGCTGGCCAGGTAGATGAAGACTTGGGGCGAATCGACGAGTCCTGCTTCCGCCTTGAGGAAGTCCGCTTCGGCCGAGAGGAGATTCCTCTCGCCGAGCGCCAGCTCGCCCAGATGGAACCAGGCCTCGTAAAATTCGGAATCGGCCGCCGTCAGGCGCTCCAGAAGATCCGGTTTTTCCTTGGTGGTCCGCATGGCGTTCATGTAGAGCATCAGCCGCGACTCGGGGAATAGAGCGAAGATCGGCCCGTAATCCTCCTGCCCGTCCCGCCCGGCGGCATAGGAGGCGTAGAAGGCCAGATAGGCAAAAGCATAATAATCCGCGCTTGTGGTTTTGGCCCGCAGATCGGCCTGAGTCGCTTGGGCCGCCTTCATGGACTTCTCAAAGTCCGCCTGTGTCCAGCGGGCGTAGGAGTGGGTGTCGGCGAAATCGACTTGGATGCCTCGGGTCCTCGACGCAACGAGGTCGGCATGCTCGATATAGAATTTCAGCCCGGCCAGCTCGGGGTTCGCCCCGATGACGGCGAGGGCGGTATCCACCGTATGGCTGGTTTGAATGGAGAGCTGGCGCTCGCGGATCCGAAGCAGGACCAGGGTTTTAACATAATCCGCGGCCACGGACTTGTGAGCCGCTTTCAGGGCGTATAGATCAGCGTAGATCGTAGCGGCTTTCTTGAAGGCTTCATAGTGCCCCCGAGCGACGAGTCCCGCCGCCTCGGCTCTTTTGGCCTCGATCGAAACTCCGCCGGGCGCGGTTTCGGGTTTTCCGCCGCCCGCACAGGCCGAGAGGAATCCGACCAAACAGATCAGCGCGGCCGAGCCGGCCGTCCGGAGGCAAAAAGACGCTTTGGCCATAAAACACCCCTCACATCGTATACGACGCCGGGAGACGGGATGTTTAGCCCCGCCCCTTACTCCAGATTCTACTATGAGGCGTCGAGATCGCCACGTGCTTCCTTTCAGGAAGCCCTCGCGACGACAGTCGAGGCGACATCGTGTCGAGGGCGGCAAAGTGACCGCTCTCGCGATGACGACAAAAAGAGCGTGTTCGTTTCACAAACGCGGCTGACGGGAAGGGCTCGCGATGACGGCGAGGGAAAGGCCCCGGGTCAGGAGCGCTTTTTGCGGTTGGTCCGGCAGAATTCCATCATCGCGTCGATGGCCCGCTGGCCGGCTTGGGGGCTTCCGTCCTGCCGGGCAAAAGCATCCACGAAAGTCGTGAGCTCGGGCGCGGCGGGATGGTCCTCGTAATCGTGCATGACGTTGACGATGGCCGCGTCCAACCCACAGCGGCGGGCGATCGCCAAATAGGCCCGACAGACGCCGGTCCTGCGGCCGGGCAGGTCGCGCACGGCGTTGGTGACGCCGAGCGAGAGATGGACGCCGCGAAGCGCGGGATCGCGCTTGACCCGCCGGATTGTCTCGAAAGTCCGATAGGTGTAGCCGGGCGTATCCGGGGCCATGGGCATGTCGATGGCCAGCGGGAAGACCGTCGAATCGATGAAGATGTCGGCCGGTCGGAATCCGTTGGCCACCGCGGCTTGGACCAGCTGGCGAGCCATCTCGTGCAGCTCCGCGAAGCTGTAGACGCCTTCGTGGCCGGCGTGTTTTTCGTCCACGAGCATGCCGATGAACTTGAAGGCGAAGCGGGACCGCAGAGGCAGGAGCCGGTCCATGGTGTAGGTCTTGACGGCGTTGACCAGCGGCACGGCCAGGCCGGAGGCGGCGCCGTCGTACCAGGCGGCCAGGCCGGCTTCCAAGACTTCCGGCGAGCCGCTGTCGACGCAGACCGGCAGGCCCTCGGCGGAGGTCCGGATGAAACGTACATAATCGACCATCATCCGCTTCCGGAACTCGAGGTCGGAGCCGCCGAAGGCGTCGACGTTGACGTCGATGTAATCGGCCTTGTGTTGGATCTGGGCCTTGATAAGCGAGAGGAGATAATTGCGCGCCCCGCCCGGCCGATCGAGCCCGCCTTCCCCCGTCGCAAGCACCTCGGCCATGGCGGCGGCCGTCTTGGGGATACTGCCATGGAGCAGTTCGCCGATCTGAATCAGGCCCCGCGGGCGGGCGTGATCCCGGCCGAAATAGTAGTTCGGGATCGAGGCGGTGTGGGCTAGAGCCGGGATGCGATCGGCGTTGGATAACGCCTCGAGGCGTTTCAGGCCGGTGCGGCCTTCGCTCGCCGCAGCGAAAAAGATCGACTCGCCGACGCAGATGCGGTCCGGGTTCGTGCCGCAGCGGCCACGCGGATCGGCGTCGCCGCAGGGCGGGTTGGACAATCCCTTCGCGCAGCGCCCCAGCGTGCACAACCCGAAGTTCTCGGGCAGGTAGCAATCCCCGCACTCCTGGCAGTCAAAGAGCAGGGTCTTGGCGGCGGCTTCCGCCGCATAGACCGACGCGTAAGGGAAGCCTTGTCCCCGGCGCACCGAGGCCGAAGCTTTTAGAACGGCCTTGACGGCGGGATAGGCCCCTCGCCCCGGCGTCATCAGAGTCCGGTGGGTCAAGTCGAACATCCGCTTGCCAGCCGTCGCTTGGGGCCGCGAGACGGAGCGGCGGCAGCCCTCCTCATCATAAAGGTAATAGGTCGGGGATCCGTCGACGACGCGGCCCGGCCCGAAATCGAGGCGATCCCGCCGGTTCCGCCAATCGGAGCCGATCTCCTCCGCCCGCTGGAGAATCGCCGGCAGGGTCTCGAAATCCGGAAACCCGCCCAGATCCACTCCCGCCGCTCCCAAGTCCTTATACATGGCGGTCTGCAGGGCGGCCCGCTCGATCGTATCCGCCGCCGACTCCTTCGAGACGGCGTTAAACAGGGCCCGGCTGACATAACAGCCGGGGAGCTTGCCCTCGGCCATGAGCCGGGGCGAGGAATTGCGGGCGGTCAAGAAATAAACATTGCCGAATACGGGGACGTCGATCCCCTCTTCGCCCAGATAGCGGAAAAGCTCTTCGCTCTTGCGGGAATCCCAGCCCATTTGGGTAATCAGCGCCCCGGCTCCGGCCCGGAGCTTCTTTTTCATCTTGAAGTACTGCTGAAGCTGGGAGGCCTCGGTGTATTTGAACGGCGAGACCGCGGCCATGGCCATGAATTGAGGGACGCCCTCGAAGCGGCCAAGCGGGGCGGCCGCCCAGGAGGCGTGGTTGATGTCGCGAATGAGGCCAAGCAAGCCGATCGCATCGACCTCAAAGACGCCTTGAGCCGAGGCCGGCTTATCGCCGGTCAGGGCCAGCACGGAATCCAGCCCCAGCGCGCGCAGGCCGCATAAATAGGACTTCAGCGCCTCGGCGTTGTGATCCTTGGCCGAGACATGCGGGACGACGTCGAGGGAGCCCCACAGGTCTTGTTTGTCGAGAACGGCGAAGACATCGGCCGGGCTTAAAGAGGCCACGCCGTTGGGACTCTGCGGGATGGTCACGCCGGCCAGCTCGCATCCCGCGGGAAGCCGGTCCGCAGCGCCGGCGGCGGACTCGAGGAAGGCCCGGATGCCGCGCAGGCTATGACCGGACTCCGGGACGAGCTCCGCCAGAACGAGGAAGGGACGCTTCCCTTGCGGGGCCTGGCCGCGGGCCGCCAGCCGGGTCTGCAGGCTGATCCGATCCATCTCGAGTTGCTCCTTGATTGCCGATTCCACCATTCGGACGATCGGATACTCTACCATAACCGGCCGGGCGCATGGAAGTTGTTCCAACGCGCCGCCGGGTCCGCATTGCCAGGCCGTAGGCGTTTATCGTAAGATGCTCGAAGTTGTGATTTCATCACCAGGAGAACTATTTTCATGAAAAGAACCATCGTCGGATTTCTCGCGATCCTGATCGCGGCCGTTTTCCTGGCCGCCGCAGTCCGTCAACAGGCCCCGCCTCCGCCCCCGCCGCCCACTCCGGCCGCGCCGCAAGCCCCGGCCGTCAAGGCCGCCCCGCGTCCGATCGAGCTGCGCGACATCCTGGCCTGGAAAACCCAGGGCGGCTCGGCCCTGTCGGCCGACGGCTCCTGGTTCGGATACCGCCATATCCCGCTCGAGGGCGACGGCGACATCGTCTTTCGCCAAACCCAAGGCAGCAAGGAATACCGCTTCCCCATCGGCGAAGCTCGTTTCGCCCCCCTGGCGATCTCGGATGACGGCAAGTTCGCCGCCTATATGATCAGCCTCGAGGCCAAGGAAGCCAAGAAGCTCCGCCAGAGCCGCGGCCGCATCTACACCAAGGCCGCCGTCCTCAACCTGGCGACGGGCGAGAAGATCGAGTACGAGAAGATTCGATCCTTCCAGTTCGCGCCCGAGAACCCCGGCTGGCTCGTCCTCCACAAAGCCGCGCCCGAGGGGCAGGAGCGGGAGAAAGACAAATGGACGGGGTCCGATCTCGTCCTGCGCGAGCTTGCAACCGGCAAAGAGCTCGTCCTCGGAAACGTGGCCGAGTTCGCTTTCGATAAGAAGGGCCGCTGGCTGGCCCTGCTGATCGACGCCTACGGCCAGACGGGCAACGGCGTTCTTCTCCGCAACATGGCCGCCGGCACCATCGTGCCCCTGGATTCCGACAAGGCCGCCTACAAGGGCCTGGCCTGGACCGAAAAGGGCGACGGCTTGGCCTGCCTCAAAGGCAAAGAGGATAAAGCCTTCGAGGACAAGCTCTACGCTGCAGTCGGGTTCACCGGATTCACCCCAGGCCCAATCCAGAAGACGGTCTACGATCCCAAGGACGACAAGTCCTTCCCGGCCGGGATGTCGATCAGCCCCGACCGGACGCCGCAGTGGACCGAATCGCTGGACGCGCTCCTCTTCGGCATCCGCGAGCTCAAGAAGAAAGGCGAGGGCGCCGCTCCCGCGGGCGACGGCGCAGCGGCCGGGGCGCCTCCGGCCGCACCCGATGAGGATCTGCCCGATCTCGTCCTCTGGCACGGCCTGGACAAGCGGCTCCAGTCGCAGCAGCAGGTCGAAGCGGGACGCGACCAGACCTTCAGCTACCTGGCCGAATACCGGCTCAAGGAGAAGAAGTTCATCCGCCTGGCCGACGATGATCTCCGCACCCTGCTCGTCGCCCCCAAGGAGCGCTGGGCGGTCGGCTACGACAACCGGGAGTATGAGCTCGACGGCAACCTCGACGGCCGCAGCTACCGCGACGTTTATCTCATCGACATGACGACCGGAGCCCGCAAGCCGATCCTCAAGAAGAGCCGTTACTCCTTCTCCATCTCGACCGATGGCACCCACCTTCTCTACTACGATGAAGGCGCCTTCTTGACCTTCGAGTTCGCAACCGGCAAGTCCTATCCCATCACCAAGGGCGTCCCTGCCGATTTCGTCAACGAAGACGACGACCACAATGTCAAGAACCCGCCCGACTATCCGATCGGCTGGTCCGAGGACGGCCTCTTCGCCCTGCTCAGCGACGGCTGGGACATCTGGAAAGTCCCGGTCCACGGCGGAACGGCCGTCAATCTGACCATCAACGGCCGCAAGGACCAGATCCGGTATCGGGGCCTCGATTCGCTCGATCGGGACGACAAGGGCATTGATCTGGCCAAGCCGCTCTACGTCCCCCTTTACGGCGAATGGACCAAGAAGGCGGGCCTCGGCCGCCTGGAGAAAGGCCAGCCGGGGGTTAAGGTTCTGCTCTGGGACGACGCCGGCTTCGGCGGACCGGCCAAGGCCCGCAAGGCCGAGGTCTATTATTACTCCCGCGACACTTATAAGGACTATTCGGACGTCTATATCGCCGACGCGCTCCTCGGCAACGGCCGCAAGATCACCGATATCGCGGCCGGCCAGAAGGACTTCCTCTGGTCGAGCGGACAAATGCTCCTCGATTACAAGATGGACCCCAAGAGCGGCAAGGACGTCAAGCTTCAAGCCGCCCTGTACCTTCCGGCCAACTATGAAAAAGGCAAGAAGTATCCCACCGTCATCTACTACTACGAGAAGATGTCGCAGCAGCTCAACCGCTACGCCATGCCCTCGTACAACGGCTTCAACAAGTCCGTTTACACGAGCAACGGCTACGCGGTCCTGATGCCCGACATCACCTACAAGCTCAACGACCCCGGAATGAGCGCCGTCTGGTGCGTCCTGCCGGCCCTCGAGGCGGCAGTCGCGACCGGCGTCGTCGACCGCTCCAAGGTCGGCCTGCAGGGGCATTCCTGGGGCGGCTACCAGACCGCGTTCCTGGTCACCCAGGCCGACTTCGCGGCCGCCGTGGCCGGCGCCCCGCTGACCAACATGATCAGCATGTACAGCTCAATCTATTTCAACTCCGGATCCGGCAACATGGCCATCTTCGAGAGCTCGCAGGGCCGGTTCCTGGGCGGCTACTGGGACAACCTGGAAGCTTACCAGAGGAACTCCCCCGTCTACCACGCGACCAAGGTGAACACCCCGCTCATGATTCTGCACAACGACAAGGACGGCGCCGTCGTTTGGAACCAGGGCATCGAGTACTACAGCACCCTGCGCCGGATGAAGAAGCCGGTCATCATGCTTCAGTACGTCGGCGAAAATCACGGCCTGGCCAAGCCGGCCAACATGAAGGACTATACCGTCCGGATGAAGGAATGGTTCGACCACTGGCTGATGGGCAAACCCGCCCCGGCCTGGATGACCGAGGGCATCCCCTACCTCAAGCTCAAGGACGCGCTCAAGGAGCGGGCCAAGCTGTGGAAGGTCGAAGAGCCCAAGCCGGCCGAGAAGAAGGACGACAAGAAGGAGCCCGAGAAGAAATAGCCGGCGCCTGCAAACAAGCCGAACCGCGCCCTCGTCCCGACTCCCCGCGGAGTCGGGGCGGGGGCGTTTTTTCGGGCGGGGCGCTATAAAAGCGCTAAACGCCCGGGATAAGGGCCCGGACGGCTCTGATCAAGACATCGGCTTGGAACGGCTTTTCGAGGATCGCGTCGGCGCCGGCGCTGCGCGCCTCGCGCTGAACGCCCGGATTCTTGAGACCGGTGACGACCAGGATTTTGGCCCCGGACAGCCGGGGATCCTTCCGGATTCGGGAGCAAACCGCAAGCCCGTCCGCCTTGGGGAGAAGCAGATCCGTGACGATCAGGGCCGGGACGAAACGGGCCGCCGCTTCGAGGCCGGCCTCTCCGTCCGCCGCCGTGAAGATCTCGAAGCCGATGCCGCCCAAGATTCTTTCAATCAGGGCTCGGGTCACCCGATCGTCGTCGATCACCAGGGCTGGGATGGGCATCCACTCTCCTCCGGCCTCGAGGCCGCCCGTATTGTACTCCTTTTCGGGGCTTCGCCTCCCCCCTTGACATATTCAATATATATTATATAATGGCTAGGATATATCGAGGGAGGATGCTCATGAAGTCTGCCATCGCCGAACTAAGCCCCCTGGCCAAGCGGTTCAAGGCCCTCGCCCACCCGGCCCGGCTGCTCCTTGTCCGCCGTCTGATGGAGAATGAGCGCTGCGTCTCGGACGTGGAAAAATGCCTGGGGCTGTCCCAGCCCAACGTCTCGCAGCACCTGCGGATTCTGAAGGAAGCCGGGATCATCGAGGGTCGCCGCGAGAGGACCCGGATCTGTTACCGGATCGCCGATGAGCGGGTCGCCCGCATATTAAAAATAGCCTTGGAAGGAGAATGAAGACTATGTCCAAAGTCGTTCCCGTCCGCGAAGCATCGTTTGATGCCGAAGTCCTCCGTTCCGATATCCCGGTGGTGGTTGATTTCTGGGCTCCCTGGTGCGGCCCCTGCAGGATGATGGCCCCGGTCCTGGAAGCCGCTTCCGAGCGCTGGGCCGGCCGGGTCAAATTCGCTAAGCTCGACACGGACGAGAACGGCTCGACCGCAAGCCGCCATGCCATTATGGCCATCCCCACCCTGATCGTCTTCGAAAAGGGAACCGAAAAGGACCGGGCCGTCGGATTCGTTCCCGCCGCCCAATTGGATGACTGGCTGAAGCGATTCGCCGCCCCCCTTCCCGGCTGATCTCCGGCCGCCTCGCCCGCCCCCGCCCCGCCTTTGGCCGAGGGCTTGCTTTTTGGGAATTTTAATCTATATTATTACTATAGGATTTAGATAGTATAGGAGCTGGCCATGAATATAAGCCAAAAGGCCCTGATCGGCCTGGTCAGCCTGACCCTCGCCTGGGCGGGCTGGAGGGGCCTGAACGCGCTGATGTATGCCGGTTCCCTGCCTGATATTCAGGCGGGCAAAGGAGAGATGACGATGGTTCCCAAGGTTCGCAAGGCGGATGCCGAGTGGAAGAAGACCCTGGCGCCCGATCAATATAAAGTCATGTTCCAATGCGGCACCGAGGCTCCCTTCTCGGGCCGCTACAACGACTTCTGGGAAAAGGGCACCTACATATGCGCCGCCTGCGGGGCGCCCCTGTTCACCTCCGAAGCCAAATACGAGCATGGAACCGGATGGCCCTCCTTCAAAGCGCCTTTCTCCGAGGCCAATATCGAATACCGCGAGGATGCCTCTCTGGGCATGACCCGGACCGAGGTCCGCTGTTCGGTCTGCGGCGCCCATCTCGGCCACGTCTTCGACGACGGACCCGCCCCGAGCGGCCGCCACTACTGCATCAACTCGGCGGCCATGCTGTTCCAGGCGGCCGACGCAAAGGCCAAGACGGTCCCCGGCGTCGCGACGTTCGCGGCCGGCTGTTTCTGGGGCGTCGAATACAAATTCGGCCGAGTGGACGGCGTCCTATCCACGGTCGTGGGCTATGCCGGCGGCAAGGTCAAGGACCCGACCTACAAGCAGGTCTGCAGCGACGACACCGGACATGCCGAGGCCGTCCAGGTGACTTTCGATCCGGTCAAGATCTCCTATGAGGACCTAGTCCGGAAGTTCTTCTCCTTCCACGATCCGACCCAGCTCAACCGCCAGGGCCCCGACGTGGGCAGGCAATATCGCTCGGTCATCTTCTTTCACGACCCGGCCCAGAAGGCCGCGGCCGAGAAGGTCAAGGCCGAGGTCGAGAAGGACGGCGCCTTCCGCCGCCGGATCGTGACCGAGATCGTCCCGGCCCGGGAGTTCTACCGGGCCGAGGAGTATCACCAGAAGTACTACGAGAAGAACAAGCGCGGCGCCTGCGCCTTTTGATCCTCGGCGTTTCCCGAAAGTGGGGGCTGGGATATAATGATCCCCGCCCCGATGGCCAGGAAATCCCGACCCGCCGCTCCCCCTCGCCCCCTTCCGGCCGCATACCCGCGGACAGCATCCGGTCTTGAGATCAACCCCGAGTTCGGTCGGGCCCTCGAGCTTCTCGAATCGACCGATAAGCCCGTCTTCATCACCGGCCGGGCCGGGACCGGCAAATCGACCCTGCTGGACCATTTCCGATCCACGACGAGCAAACGGGTGGCCGTGTTGGCGCCCACCGGTGTGGCCGCCCTGAATGTCCGCGGCCAAACCGTGCATTCCTTCTGCCGCTTCAAGCCCAACGTCACGCTGGAGGCCGTCAAAGCCCTGCCCAAAGCCAAGGCGAACGGGCCCGAGGGCGCCCTCTACCGGAACCTGGATATGGTCATCATCGACGAAGTCTCGATGGTCCGGGCCGATCTCTTGGACTGCGTCGAGAAGTTCCTGCGCCTGAACGGGCCGCTGCCCAAGCGCCGCTTCGGCGGCATCCAGATGGTCTTCATCGGCGACCTCTACCAGCTCCCCCCGGTCGTGACGGCCCAGGAGAGGGCCCTGTTCGAGGCGGCTTCCGACTCGCCCTACGAGTCGCCCTACTTCTTCTCGGCCCGAGTCTTGGCCGACGGCGGCTATCCCCTGGAGTTCGTCGAGCTGGAGAAGATCTACCGCCAAAGCGAAGCCGAGTTCATCGGCCTGCTCAATGCGATCCGCAACCGCTCCATCAGCGAAGCCGATCTGGAGCGCCTGAACGCCAGGCTCGATCCCGAATTCGCTCCGGCCGACGGCGGGCTCTATATCACCCTGACCAGCACCAACGACCAGGCCTTCCGCCGCAACCGGGAGAAGCTGGAAACCCTGACCGGCGAGACGTTCGGCTATGACGGGTTCATTGAAGGGGACTTCGACCGCACCTCGCTTCCGACGGACCAACGCCTCGAGATCAAGGCCGGGGCCCAGGTCATGCTCCTGACCAACGATCCCGCGGGCCGCTGGGTCAACGGGACGATCGGCAAGGTCATCGACGTGGTCCGCGAGACGGGAGCCGACGACGCCGTGGAAGTCGAGCTCGCCGACGGCGAGATCGTGGACATCGGCCCCAATATCTGGGAGATCTTCCGTTTCGCCTACGACAAGGACGGCGGTCGAATCGTCAGCGAGCCGGTGGGGGCCTTCACCCAATACCCCCTCAAGCTGGCCTGGGCCGTGACCATTCACAAAAGCCAGGGCAAGACCTTCGATCGCGTCATCGTCGATGTCGGCCGGGGGACGTTCGCCCACGGCCAAGTCTATGTGGCCTTGAGCCGCTGCACCACCTTTGAGGGGCTGGTCTTGCGCAAGCCGATCCGCAAGGAGCACATCCGGATGGATTGGCGGGTGGTCCGGTTCCTGACCGGGTTCCAGTATGCCAAGTCGGAAGCCCGACTGGCCTACGCCGATAAACGGCGGCTGATCGAAGAGGCCATCTCCGAAGGCCGGGTCCTGGAAGTCGTCTACCTCAAGCCCGACGACAGCAAGAGCCGCCGCCGGATCCGCCCCGAGAGCCTGGAGCCGATGGAATACGGGGGCCGGAAATTCGAGGGCCTGCGGGCCTGGTGTTATGAACGGGAAGACATCCGCCACTTCCGGATCGAGCGGATGCTCGAGATCAAGGTCCTCTAGGTTTCCATCGGGCTCATGATTTGCGCGGCAGGCCCTCCCGGGCCGATTTGATCAGCCCGTCGCCAGCCTGAAGATCGGGGAAATAGCGGGCGAAAGCGCTTTCCTCGAGCTCGAACTTGCCCCTCTTCCCCGCGTTCGTCTGGTAGCGGACCACGACCAATTGAAGTTTGAGGCGCTTGTTCCCACCCTGATAGGCGGTCCTGCGACCGATCGACTCGACCCGCCCCGACCAGGCCGCGTTCAGGCGGCCCTTTTGGATCAAGGTCAGGATCACCGCGAACGCGATCACGATTCCGGTGACCAAGATCGGTATCATAGGGACCTCCGTGCGCGGGAATTATACCAGATCGACTCCCGAGGAGTGAGACAATCGGCCGCCTCCAGCGTCTCCTTCTATGCAGGGCCGAGGCCGCCTGGGAGGCGGGATGGGTTGACATTCGGGAGTCGAGAATGTACATTTGCGTTCGGGGACGATTGATGAAAAGACTGCATATTCTCCTTGACGACGGGCTCTACGAGAAGCTGAAGTCTTCCGCCGCCGCGCGGAGGGAAAGCCTGGCCGACGTGATCAGGGGATTTCTACGGGATCAGCTCGACCGCGAGATGGACAAATCGGGCTTCCCGACCTTCACCTCGGCCGAAATCGACGAAATCCTGCGGATCATGGACGCGCGGGAATCCTGACTGCCTCTCGGCCGACCGCCCAGAGAGCCCCTTGGCTTTTAATCGAAATCGGGTCCCTGGTCTGGGTGTCGACGGAGCTCGAACATGCGCCGGATTTGGCGCTCGGTCACCCGATCCGTCGAGAGCGGCGGCAGGGCGTCTTCGGCGAAAAACTCGACGTCCTGCGTCTCCAGGCTCCGCTTGGCCAAGCCCCCTAGGATCTCGCAGAGGAAATAGATCTTGTAACAGGAAAAATAGCGCCTGGAATGGCCCTGCCGGTCGCGGTCGTAGACGGCCAGGAGGCGGACGGCCCGGGCCTCGAATCCCGTTTCTTCCTGAATCTCACGGACGACATTCTCCGAAGGAGTGGCGCCCAGGTCCGCCCAGCCGCCCGGCAGGGTCCAACGCCCTCCGTCCGTCCGCTCGGAGACGAGCAGGATGCGGTCCTGGCGGAAGAGGACGCCGCGGACCTCGACTTTGGGCGTCAGATAGCCTTCCTCGGCCGTAAACAGGGTTTGGACGGCGGCGGGATTACTTCCCGTCTCGGCGGCCGCCATGTCCGCCGCCAGAACCAGCAGCTTCTCGTAGCGGGCCCTGTCGAACGGGTCCCGGCCATAAGTCAGCCCTTCCTTGGCCAGGGCCAGGATTTCACGGGACCAGGAAGCGGGAGGCGTCGGCATCAGGGGCAGGTCCGGGAAGGGGCTGCCTATTCGACCAAAATCCCAGTGTCCCCCACCTTCCACTGCCCGCCGTCGAGGACATACAGCAGCGTCCGGAGGACTTCGCGCTGGTTCTCAGCCATATATTTGATGTCCACGATCATCCATTCGTCCAGCCCCTTGAAGAACAGGGCCAGGACCTGTTCGCTGGGCTGGGCGAACTTCTTGCCCTTGAACTTGCGCAGAACCTTGGCATCGCGGCCGTAGGCGCGGATGAAGACGGGCAACGATCCTCGGTTCGCGGCGTCGGTCTTGATGAACTCCTCGACCGCGTTGGCCGGGCGATACGCCTCATCGATGGTCGTCCAAGGAATCTCCAATCCGGCCCGGCCGCCCTTCTTGAGGGATCGGCCGAGGAAAAACCCGCCGATGGCCACGGCGTCGATCAAAAGAAAGATGATTATGATTTTGGCGGCCTTGCTCATAAGATTCTCCTCGCGCGTCAATCCTCCGGCGTCGGCAGGATGGTCTGGACGCCTTTTTTCAGCCCCTTGCCGCCGGCGATCCGGCGGGCCGCTTCCTCCTGCAGGAGCTTGTAGCGGTCCGAGGTGATGGGGCGCTTCTTGAACTTGAACAGCAGCCCGCTGACCATTCCGCTCCGGGCGGCGGCCCGCTCGTCGGGGTCGTAGCCGGCTTCGTCGTCGCCCAGCCCGAACAGCTCCTTCTCGCGGGGCGACGGGTCGCGCCGCACGTACTCGACGAACTGGACCTTGTCCAGGAAGTCCAAGTCCCTTAGCGTCCTCAACATGGCCAGCATGCTGACGCCGAAGTACCGCTTCAGGTAGAGGGCCTCGTCGTAGTGGACGCGCTTGGCGCGAAACTCCTTGTCCACCAGCTCGCGCACTCGCCCGGGCGGCATCAGGAAACGGGCCGCAAAGGCCTGAGCGTACTGTTCGCGCGGATGATAGAGCTCGACATAGTCGTCGACGAAGACATCGGAATTGTCGATGACCGGGCCCTCGTTGCGGTCCTTGAGGTAATGGCAGTACTCGTGGGCCGCGCTGTAGACCTGGCGGCCGAAGGCCTGGGCCGAATTGACCAGGGCGAAGGCAGCCTGTTTGGCCTCGAGATAGATGAAGACGCCGCTGACGCGGCAATCCTCGGGCATCGGCATGCGCAGGATGCGGAGGCCGTTGGCTTCGAACAGGCCGAAGACGTCGCGCACCGGTTCTTCACCCAGGCCGAGGCGGCGGCGCTCCTCATCGGCCATGCGCTCGGGCGGGACGAGGCCGTAAAGAGGGGCCAAATCCAGTCGGCGGCCGGTGATCGCCTCGAGCTTGAGATAGTCGTCGCAAAAGCGCCGGAATCGCTGCAGCTCCTCCCGGGCCCGCTCGTCCACGGCGTCGGCCCGGAAGAGCATGGCCATGGCGTCGGGGCCGGGCTCCCGCTCGTAGAAAAAGTAGGAGATTTCGCGATTGAGGAAAGCGGCGATCTTGCCCAGAGCCGCGAAGCTGGGCGTCCGTTTGCCCGCTTCGAGATAGGAGATATATTCGGCCGAGTAGCCCAAGGCCCGGGCGAATGCCGTCTGGCTTAAGCCCATTTTTTCCCTGGCTTTGCGAAGCTTGGCACCGAGGAATTGGATCATGCGGCCCTCCCCATCAGGGATGGCCGAAGATTAACACGGAGTCAGAGAGCAAGTCAACGCGCCCCCGACGGGTTGACAACCTCCTTCCCTATCCCTTTGGCCAGGTAAGCCTTCCAGAATTCGACGTAGGACCGGGCATGGTCGCCATTGTGCCGGACTTCCTCCTCGCTCAAGGCGCGGACCACGACGGCCGGCGAGCCGAGGACAAGCGAGCCCGCCGGGTAGGTCTTGCGGGGCGGGACGAGCGCCCCGGCGGCCACGATCGTCCCTTTCTTGATGACAGCCCCGTCCAAGACGATCGCGCCCATGCCTATGATGCAGTCGTCCTCGATGGTGCAGGCGTGGAGAATCGCCCCATGGCCGACCGTGACCCGGTCGCCGAGGACGGTGCCGCGGCCGAAATCGACGTGGACGGTGCAATTGTCCTGGATGTTGGAATCCTCGCCGATGACGATATCGGCGACGTCGGCCCGCAGGACGCTGTTGTACCAGACGCTGGCACCGGCCTTCAGGGTCACGGCACCGATGATTTGGGCTCCCTCGGCGACAAAAGTATCGGCATGCCGAACCGGCGTTTTTAGGCTGAAATCGTAGGGCATAGGGCCGCTCACAAGCCGCTGATCGTGGCGTCCCTCGGGTATTCGATCGTATACTCGATCAGGATCTCCTTCTTTTCCTGGGGCGCCAGAAGGACCGTCCAAGACAGCATCCCCTTCTCGTCCCGCTTGGCCGGAGCCGGCGTCAGGACGACGTCTTTGACCTCGATCTTGGAATTCTGGCTGATCGGGAGGCGGTCCGCAAGGTCGACCGAAACCGGGGTCTTGCGCAGGTTTTGGACGGTCAACCGATAGATGAAATGAAGCTTCTCGGCTTTGCTTAAGAGCCCGCCGCCGGATTTCTCCCGCTTGACCTGCTCGAACTTGATCTTGATCTGGCCGTCTTCGCCGAAGAAGAACTTGGCTTCTTCGCCGGCGGCCGTGGCCGGGAGGGTCATGGCGCCGACGAAGTCCTGGCCGATGAAGAGATCCGCGCTGCCCGAAAGCAGCGGGTAGGCCAAGGTGTTGGTCAGAGTGCCGCGAAGGTACGCCGTTTCGCGGTTCTGAGGAACGGCCGCATAGTCGTACTTGACCTTGACGGTCGGCGAATCGATCGGGAACTTGTGCGGCGCGCCGTCCGAGGGGACGTCGACGGCCCGCTTGATCTCGAAATTCACGTGCAATCCGGTTTCGGCCACATCCGCAGTCTCGATCTCGGCTTCCCGGGGCGGCGGCGCCGGGGCCGGCATCGAAGCCGCCGCCGGCATCTCGGCCATCTTCATCATCTCCCTCGAACCCTCGTCCCGGGAGGAACCTTTGGACATGCGCGGGACATAGATATCCAATAGCCAGGGGGAAAGATCGCGCGGCCGGCTCTCCAGAGCCGGCGAGGAGGTCGAGAGCGCCATCCGGACGCCTTCCCAGCTCTCGCCGCTTCTCTGTTGAATAACGGCTGAAAGGGACAGCTCGGCTTCGCCGCTGTCGGGCAGAGCCCGGACGACATAGACGGGCGTCCAACGGGCGTTGGCGACGGTATAGGAAAGATCGAGGGTGAAATCGCCTTGCGTTTTGGCTTCGATCAGAACGGTCACTTTGCGGGCCTCGGCCGGTCGGCCGGGCTTGAGCTCCTCGATTCGCTTGCGGAGCGCTTCGGCCTTGGTTTCCTGCTCCTTGAGGGTCTTCTGACGGTCAAGCTGTCCGGCCTTGACGGTCGCCAGTTTTCCGCCCAAGAACTCCAGCGTCTTCTCCCAACCCAACGGATCGGCCTTGCCCTGGGCCACAGACGCCGCGTTCAGCGCCGATTGGCTGGCGGGCAGGGACATCAGGAAGCTCTCCTGGACGCCCAGAACGGCCAAATCGTTCTTGGTCTTGCCGATCTCATAAAGCAAAGCATCCAGCTCGGTCTGGACCTTGCGGGCCTCGGGCAGGAGGGGCGATTCGAGGTATTCATTGGCCGTCTCGAGCCCGAGGATCTTGACCTCGGCCGCGCCGCGGCCGCTGGCCCGGAGGGAACCGCCAATGATCGTCGTCGGCAAGCCCGCAAAGACGACGCTCTGGGGGCCCAGGATCGGCCGGATGGCGGCCGTGCGGACGACGGTGGCCCGGTCGGCGAAGACCGTGACCGACTGGATCCGGCTGACGGCCTGGATCTTCAGCTCGGGATTAGGTGTGACGAATCGGGGCGGCGGCAATTCCTGGGCGGATGCGACGGCGCCGGCCAGGACGGCCGCGGCCAGGCCCAATAAAATCGCTCGACGGGTTTGGTTCATGGCGATCTCCTTCCTTTATTCAAAAAGTAATACATTTCCCGGGGCATTACAAGCGCTCGCCCCGGGAATACAACCGGGAGCGGCGGATTATTCCCGCCGGAAGAGAAACTGAGCATCTGCGCCCCGAGAGATCGCCGGCTAGGTGCGAAGAATCTGGAGTCCGCGAGCGGGATCGAACCGCCGACCTGCTGGTTATGAAGGGACAGCCTCAGCCGACTAACGAGTTGATCGCAAAAATAGCTCCATGGGCGGCGTGGGAGATAGCGCATGGATTGTGCTCACCTGCGGCGCCGACACTCCCCTTTGATCGGACGAGCTTGAGGGCAAACTTCATCCTACCTTCAGCCTGGCCAGCCGGTTCCTGGCGTCCTTGCTTTCGACAAAACGCGGGTCCGCGTCCGCCCAGTACTTGAGGAATTTCTCGTACTCCAGACACGCCCTTTTTTTGACGCCCTTCTCCTCCAAAACCCGGCCGAACCGGTAGTGGTAAAGAGGATGAATGAGCATGCGCAGCCGGTTCTTCGGATCGATGGTCGTCAGGCGCTCGTATTCGGCGATGGCCTTATTGAGATCGCCATTTTTCCAGTAGGCCCTGGCCAAGACGTCCTTCAGAAATGGGATGTTATATCTACCCATGGAACCCGAGTTCACGGATGGCAGCATCCCGAACACAATCTTTTCCCCGAGGCTGATCGCCTTTCCCACCGAGTTTCCGGCCAAGGCGGCCTCGGCGCTCAAGAGCGAGTAATCTAATGTCAGCTCCGCCCGGTCGGTCGGATCCAACCCGGGGAGGACATTCTCCATCTCCGTCAAATGCGTTTTCACCGCTTCCAGTCGGCCTTGCTTGAGTTCGACCCAGCCGAGGCAAAAGCTGTAATCCGCCGCATAATAGGCCCGGCGTGACGGATCGTCCTTTATGTTGGAATCCATAGAACTCCGGAAAGCCGCCAGGGACTTGCCGAATTCTCCCCTGTCCGTGTAGAGGAATCCCATGATCCAATCGATGTACGCAACGCCGGAAGGATACTTGAATTTCTCAGCCTGGCTTCGGTTGAAGAGAAAGCTGGTGAGCGAGCTGTCCAGCCGGCCGAGAAGATAATCGTATACGCCTTTGAGCCAGGGCCCATCCAAGTTGGCCCACTGCGCCGGCGCCTTCTTGGGGTACTCCTCTACCCAGCGTCCGACTGCTCCGTAGTCCTCTTTGAGGGCATAAACGTAAGCCAGCCCCGGATAGGCGTTAAAGAAATCCGGCTTGATGGCCAGCGCCTCTTGATATTTTGCGGCGGCCTCGTCCAGCTTGCCCATGAAAAGATTCATTTCGGCGATGGAATCGACCGGATTGGGAAGCCCGGGTTTCAGCTCGGCATAGCGCTCGAACGATTGAGCCGCCTTGGCAAAATCTCCCGCATCGGCGTAGGCATAGCCGAGCTCATTGACAGCAGGGCCGTACCTTAAATCGATGGCGATGGCCTTTTCGAGCTCACCGATGGCCTCCGGATTGCGGTCGGATTTATAGAATAATACCCCCAGCTCGTAGTGAGCTTCCTTATCCTCCGGATACTTATCGACGAGATCCTTCAGCAGCCGGATTTCTTTGGCGGGATCCCGTTCGATGCTGCCGGCATATTCGGCCTCGATGAAAAGCCTATCCTTCTCTGTGGCCCTGGCCGAATAGATCTTGGCTTTCTCCAGGGCCTTGTCGCGGGCGGGATCATCCAAAAGATTTCCGGCGGCCCGGGCCAGGACGTAGTAGGCGACAGCGAACGTCGGGTCGACAGTCACGGCTTTCTCCGCGAATTTCCTGGCGTCCGCCCAAAAAAAGTTTTCGTTGGCTTCTCGGGCCTTCAGATAATTGCCGTAGGCCTCCATGGAACTCGTGGTGAGGTCGATGATCTTCCGTCCCGGCGCCTCGATCTTGAGTGCCGGGGGCGCGATGCCGCGGCGGATCGTCCGGCTGATCTCATCGATCTGGGATTTGAGGATGCTGGCGACGCCGTCCCCCCTGGCCGAGGCGCTTTTGAGGATATGCTTGCTCGAGGCATCCAGAACCTGGACGTCCGTGGCGAACGTCTCTCCCGCCTTGACGAAGCTTCCCAGGACGACGGCCTCGATGCCCTCCTTGCGGCAGACTTCGAAGCCCGCCTCCTCGTCGAAAATGGCGGCTGCGTCCCTCCCGGAATTGCGCAGAAGGTCCTTCATCCTCTCCCAGGATGTCACCCGTATGCGATGCGACTGCTCCAAGCTCGTGATGAGAAGGTGCGGGATCGCCTCCCGGAGGTAGTCGAGCTCCGCGTCGCCGGTCTGGTTTTTGAACCCGATGACGGCGATCGAACGCCCGGCTCCTGCCTTCTCCGGGATTATTTGCCGGATGAGAAAGCCGACGAGCGCCAGAAGAACGATAGCTCCCGGAATCCAAATCTTCTTGGAGGGGAGGCGGACGGTGATTTCCTTGGACGTCGATGGTTTCCGGGTTGGCAGGGCATGAGGAGTCGTCGGCAGCGACTTCTCGACCTTGGCCAGGTCGGCGAGGAGCTCTGCCGCGATTCGATAGCGCTTCTCCCTCGACTTTTCCAGGCATTTCAGGATGATGCGGTCGAGGTCCTCCGGAATCTGGGTGTTCAGCGCCCGCGGGTCGGGAGGCGCCTCGCTCTTCTGCTTGACGGCGATGCTCAGCGGGGTTTCGCCCTCAAACGGAAGACAGCCCGTCAGCATCTCGAAGAGGACGATGCCCAGGGCATAGAGGTCCGTGCCCGGGTCGGCTTCCTTGCCCTCCACCTGCTCGGGCGACATGTAGCCGGGCGTTCCGATCATCACGTTGCCCCCGGTCATCCCCTTGGCGCCGACCAGGCGAGCAATCCCGAAGTCCATGATCCGAGCATTGCCCTCTTTATCGATCATGATGTTTTGCGGCTTGAGATCGCGGTGGATGACACCCAACTTGTGGGCTTCCGCCAATCCCTCGGCGACTTGCTGAGCGATAAACACGGCTTTTCCGGAGTTGAGGGGGGCCGCCCTTCGGATGAAGCTTTTTAGATCCTCCCCGGCCACATACTCCATGGTGATGAACAGCTGCTGACCGTCCTGGTGGAGCTCGTGCATCCGGCAGACGTTGCGGTGGGTAATCCGGCGGGCCAGCTTGATCTCGTTCCGGAAGCGCTCGACGGTCCGTTCGTCCAGGGCGATCTCGGGGTGGAGGATCTTCAGCGCGATCTCTTCGCCGACTTCTTTGTCATAGGCCCGGTAAACCCGCCCCATGCCTCCGGCCCCGAGCTCCTCGATCAGCTCGAACCGGCCGGCGAAGATTTCGCCGCGAACAAGCTCATGGGGAGTCGTATCGAGCGTCCGAGTGGAGGAGACCTGGGCCGCGGGATCGAACTTCGTGCCGCACTTACCGCAGAAAAGGGTATCCGATGGATTATTAGAATGACACTTGAGGCATTTCAAGTCCCATACCCCTCTCGACCTAGGTTAGCCTCAGAATATCAACAAACAAAAAGGCCGTCAATGTAAGGAAACATGCCCATCGACCGCACCTCTCCCCTACCCGCAAGTCGCTGATCTTCAGGAGTTATCAGAGTGCAAGCAAGAGAGCCAGCGAGAGGGATCGAACCTCCGACCTGCTGATTACGAATCAGCCGCTCTACCGACTGAGCTACGCTGGCTGCGGGAAGAGGGCCATAAATTAGCCGAAAACACTCCGTAAGTCAAACGACCGGGAACGGAGGGGACGGCGAAAGGGAGCCGGAGGCGATTCCGGATCGGACTATTTGGACGGCGCGGCGCCGGCCTGAACCTTTAGCTGGTCTTTGGCTTTGTCCTTGCGCCAGTTGTCATAGCCCATATCGAGGAGTTCGGACTTGGTGCAGTTCTCCAAGTCCTTGATCCTCAGCCCGATTTCGACCTTCTTGCCCTTGGGCTTAATCCAAACAACCTCGCCTTTCAGGGAGCAGTTTTTATGGCTTTCGGGGCCGTGGACCTTGAAGGTCAGGTCTTTGCCGGGTCCGAAATCCATCCCCATCTCAAGGACGACCCGGATGCCTTCTCGGGAAACATTGTCGATCAGGGCGGGATTGCCGGGCTGGCCGTTTTCGTCGACCTCTACGAGCTCGACCGGGACGAGGCATTCAAAGCGAAGATATTTTCTCTTCTCTTCTTCAGGCATTTGAGGTTAGTGTGGCACGAATCTCCGGCCATTTCAAGCAAATAATTCCGGGCCGGGCCGATTTTGGCTGTTGAGGCCGGACCCCCTCTTCGACTACAATACCTCCCTATCGAAACCCCATGTACATCAAGCGACTCGAACTCCAGGGCTTCAAGACCTTCCCGGAACGGACCAAGGTCCTCTTCAATCCCGGGATCACCATCATCATCGGCCCCAACGGCACCGGCAAGAGCAACATCGTCGAGGCCATCCAGTGGGTCCTGGGCGGCCACCGCCAGAAGACCGTTCGCGGCGAACGGACCGAGGACGCCATCTTCAACGGCACTCAGAAGCGCCCCGCCATGGGCATGGCCGACGTCAGCCTCGTCTTCCAGAACACCGAGGAAGAGCTCCAGATCAATCACCGGGCCTTCCGGACGGGCGAAAGCGAATACCGCCTGAACGGCAAGATGGTCCGGCTGCGGGACATCCAGGAGGAGCTCTGGAAGAAGGCCATCTCCGAGAACAAGTATTACGTCATCGAACAGGGCGCCATCGGCACCTTCGTCACCTCCAAGCCGGTCGAGAAGCGGGCCCTGATCGAAGAGGCGGCCGGCACCGCCTACTACAAGGACAAGAAGCGGCTGGCCGAGCACAAGCTCGACGATACCGAACAGAATCTGACCCGGCTGGAGGATATCCTGGCCGAGGTGGCCAAGGCCAGAAACTCGCTGGCCCGCCAGGCCGGAGCGGCCGAGCGCTACCGCAAGCTGCGGGAACGGATCCGGGAGCTCACCGTCCTGCACTTTAAGCACCGCGGCGAGCAGCTCCAGGCCGGCCAGCGCGAGGTCCAAACCCAGTACGATCTCGGCTTGGAGAAGGAGCGGGCCCAGGATGTCCGCCTGGCCGAGGAGGAGCGGACCGTCAATCACAAGCGCGGCGAAGCCCGCGACCTGGAGCAGACCCTCAAAACCGGCCAGGACCGCTTGTATTCCCTCAAGGCCCAAATCGCCCGGGCCGAGGCCGAGCGCGACCGCGAGAAGCGGCGGGCCGAGGACTTGGAGGTTCTGCGGCGCCGCGCCGCGGCCGAATCGGACGAGCTCCTGGCCGAGCTCATGGTCCTGGAGCAGGAGCTCAACCTGGCCGGCGAGGACGCCGCCGCCCAGGCCGAGGATCTGACCCGCAAGGAAGCCGAGGCCGTGAGCCTCGAGTCCTCCCACCGCGAGGCCGAAGCCCGCGTCGCCCCATGGGCGGCCAAGGTTGAATCGCTTCGGGCCGACACTATCCAGGTGCTGGCCGAGCTGACCTCGGCCCGCAACGAGCAAGCCAAGCTCGAGAAGGAAATCGAGCTCATCTATAGGCAGGAAGAAAAGCTCCGGTCAAGGCGTGACGAGGCGACCGAGCGTCATTCCCGCAAGGCCGCTGAGCGCGAAGCCGTCGAAACCGAACGAGCCTCGGGCGCGGCCGGGCTGGCCGAGCGGGAGCGCTCCGAGGCCGAGGCCCGGGCCCGCCTGACCGAATCCGTCGCCGGCATCAACGCCTTGCGCGATCGCATCGGCATTCTCAAAGACGAGCGCGATGCGACGGTCCACCACCTCGGGTCCCTTCGGAAGCTGGAAGCCAAGGAGCGCCAGGCGGCCGCGGTTCCCGATGTCCCCTCGGCCCTGGGCGCTTTCGCCGACATGGTCAGCTCCGACGCTGCGGACGCGCCTCTCATCGACGTCTTCTGGAAAGAGGAAGCCCGATCGCTGGTCATCCGCCCCCAGGACGTCCTCGACGCGCTGGGCGCCGGAGAACTGCGGGGCAACTTCCTCCTTCTTCCCCCGGACAAAGGTGCCGCCGCCGGCGAGATCCCTCTGTTCGATCCCGAGATTCTCGGCCGGCTCAAGGCTCGGCTTAAGCCCGGCGCCGCCCTGGGCGGCCGACTGCCGCTCCTCCAGGACGCCTTCATCGTCAAGGACATTCAGTCCGCCGTCCGGCTGTGGCTGGCCCACCCGGACCGCAATTTCATCACTCCCCAGGGGGACGTCCTCCTGCGCGGCGGCCTGCTCAAGCTGGGGCAGCGCCAGGAGGGGTTGTTCACTTTCATCCAGGAAATCCGGGACGTGGAAGGCCGCCTGGCCGCCCAGGACGCCGTCATCGAACCTCTCGTCCGCGAGCTCGAAGCGGCCATGGCCGGCAAAGCCGAGCTGGACGCCCGGCTCGACGCCCTGGCCTCGGAGATGGCCGTCCTGCGCCGAACCTTGATCGACCTCGAGAAGCGTACCGCGCTGGTCCTGGCCGAAAGGGACAAGCTCGAAAACGACCTGGCCCTCTTCGGCCACGACCTCGAGATTCTAGCCATGGACCGGCACGGATTTCTGGAGAAGCAGGAGCGCCACGCCGTCGTCCTGCGAACCCTGGAAGACGCGGAGAAGCTCCGCCGTGAAACGGCCGAAGCCGAGGAGCGCGAGCTTCTCCAGCACCAGGAGCGGGCCAACCTGGAGACCCAGGCCCTGCTCGAGCTGCGCGGGGCGATCGATCTGCGGCGTGAGAAGATCGGCGGCCTGGAGGCCCGGGTCAAGGCCCAGGAAACGCGCAAAGCCGCCGCGGCCGCCAAGCTCGGCAGCCTGCAGGAGGAGATCCGGGCTTCCGAGGCCGAGCAGGAATCGCTCCGCCGGATGATCGTCGAGCTGGGCGACCGCGCCGTCAACCTGGACGGCCAGCGGGCCGAGCAGGAGGAGGCGCTGGCCGAGAGCGAGGGCAAGCTGGCCGACCTGCGCCGCGAGCTTCTGGCGGCCGAGTCCGGGCTGTCCGGTCTGCGGGAAGAGCACGAGCGGCTGAAGGACGAGCGCATGAGCTGGGAAGTCCGCAAGGCTGAGGTCGACCGGGACCTGGTCAACCTCGAGGAGGCCTGCTGGCAGGAGCTGAAGAAGACCATCCAGGAAGTGAAGGCCGAAGCCGCCGCCGAATCCGCCGAGACCGGCGACGTCGAGGCCGAGCTGGATGAGGCCAAGGACAAGCTCCAGCGGATCGGCGCCGTGAACCTGATGGCCGAAGAGGAGTACCAGCAGCAGAAGGAGCGGCACGAATTTCTCGTCCAACAGCGGGCCGACCTGCGCGAGTCGATCAGCCAGACCAAGGAAGCCATCAAGCAGATCGACGAGGAGAGCCGGACGCGGTTTTTAACCGCGCTGGCCGAGGTCAATACCTACTTCCAAGAGCTGTTCACGACCCTGTTCAAGGGCGGGACGGCCTCGGTCCGGCTGCTCGACGAGAACGACCCCCTGGAAAGCGGTGTCGACGTCCTGGCCCAGCCGCCGGGCAAGAGGGTCGGCAACATGGGCCTGCTCTCGGGCGGCGAGAAATCGCTGACCAGCCTGGCCTTTTTATTCGCCCTGTTCCGCTACAAGCCCACCCCGTTCTGCATCCTGGACGAGGTGGACGCCGCGCTGGACGAGGCCAACCTGATCCGGTTCCTCGATCTGATGAAGACCATCAAGTCCGACACCCAGTTCATCATCATCACCCACAACTACCGGACGATGGAGGTGGCGGACTACATCTACGGCACGACTATGGAAGAGCCGAACGTGACCCGGGTTTTCTCGATGAAGATGGAGAAGAAGGCGGAGGCCGAGCCCGTTGCCTAGAGTCCAGTTGTATGTCTCGCCGGGCGGGTATTTCGCCGAACGCTGGGCCGATGGATCGTCCATGCCCCCCCTGGGCCTGCTCACCATCGGGGCCGTGCTGGAGCGCGAGGGCATCCCGGTCGAGATCGTCCCCTGCAACGTCCTAGGCTTGGGCTGGAAGGACATCGTCCGCAAGATCCGCCGCGACAAGCCCGACATTGTCGGCGTCACGATCACGACCGAAAACCGCTTTCAAGCCTTTAAGCTCATCCGCCTGGCCAAGCGGGCCCACCCCGACTGCCTGACCGTGCTGGGCGGCCCGCACGCCTCCATGGCGGCCGAGGACTGCATCCGCCATATCCCGGAGCTCGACGTCGTCGTCCGGGGCGAGGGCGAGATGACCATGCTCGAGCTCTGCCGGGCCTGGGATGCGCGGCCCGAGCTTGCGGCCTTGGACGGCATCCCCGGCCTGATCCTTCGCCGGGACGGCGAGCCGACCTCGAACCCGCCGCGGCTGCCCATCGCCGACCTCGACTCCCTCCCCTATCCCGCCTATCACCTGGTGCCGTTCGAGAAGTACAAGTTCGCCTTCGACGTCCCCGGGCATGGCCCGCTGCCGGCCATCAACATCATGACCAGCCGCGGCTGCCCTTTCGCCTGCAGCTTCTGCGCCACCCCGGTCAACTGGGGCCGCCACGTCCGGATGCGCAGCCCCGAGAACGTCATCCGCGAGATCGAGCTGCTTAAGGCCCGCTACGGGATCAAGGTGGTTTTCTTCTTCGACGACACTTTCAACGCCAGCCCCAAGCGGGCCGACGCCATCTGCGATCTGATGATCGAGCGGAAGCTGGATGTCTTCTTCAAGTGCGACGTCCGCCTGGACATCATGAGCCGGGCCCTGCTTCTGAAGATGAAGGCGGCCGGCCTGTTCCATCTGTCATACGGGCTGGAGGCGGGCTCGGACCGGGTCCGCAGCGACATCGTCGGCAAAACCATCGAGATGGCCGACTTCCACAATCTCACGGCTTGGTGCGTCGAGCTCGGGGTGGTGGCCAACGTCTTTTTCATCTTCAGCCACCCGACCGAGACGTGGCAGGAGGCGCAGGAGACGATTGGGATCATCGAGCAGTACAAGGATCGAATCGAGGGCTCGGTGGCCATCCTGCACATCTATCCCGGGACGCCGCTGGAAAAGCACGCCTTGGCGACGGGCTTCCTGCCGGCCGGCTTCTCCTGGACGCGCCGCTACCGCAAGGGCGTGATCACACTGCCGCTGGCCCAAGGCGACGTTCCCCTCTATATCGACAAATTGACTTGGGCCCAAATCAGCGAGCTTGTCCTCCGCTGGTCTTTCAGCGCCCGCCGGACGTCCCTGCTCCGCAAGGCGCCCCGAGCCCTCCGCCAGGTCCGCTCCTTCGGCGACCTTAAACGGCTGGTCGTCATGGGCTGGGTGTATTTAAAGCTGAAACGGGCCGCCCGGAATTCGCAGACACATCATTAATTCCGATAGCAGCGGGAAGTTTTCCCGCGGGAACGCCGCTCATCTTAAGAACGGGCGGCCGTCGCGGAATTAAGTATGTCTCTGCGAATTCCGATAAGGGAGGGCGGCATGTCCATTTATGTCTACATCATCCTGGCCTATCTGCTGGTCCTGATGGGCTTCAACTTCTATCGCTCCCGCAAGATCAAAAGCCAAGACGATTTCCAGGTCGCCGGGCGCAACCTCAAGTGGCAGGTCATGGTCTTCACCCTGATCTGCACGTGGATCGGCTCGGGCACCTTCATCAGCGGAGCCGAGTTCGCCGCCAAAGCCGGGTTCTCGGCCCTCTGGCTGGCGGCCGGCGCCTGGGTCGGTATCATCCTGATCTACTTCCTGGCCGCCAAGATCCACACCTTCGGCCAATACACGGTCGGGGACGTGCTCGAGGTCCGGTACGGTCCCGCGGCCCGGCTCTTCGGCGCCGTGGCCCTGATCCTGTCCTTCGTCTCCATAGTCTCCTACCAGTTCGTGGCCGGCGGCTTCATCCTGAACGTGATCACCGACGGGCGCATCTCCGAATCGACCGGGACGCTTATTGCGGCCGCTTTCGTCATCCTGTTCACGGCCGTGGGCGGGATGGTGGCCATCGCCTACACGGATCTGCCCAACGGGATCATCATCGTCCTGGCCTGTCTGATCGCCGTGCCCTTTGTCGTCACGGCCGTGGGCGGGCTGCCGGCGGCCAAGGCCGCCCTGGACCCTGGCTATTTCGCCGTGGTCAACACTCAATTCGGGGCTCATCCCTGGCTGAAAGCGATTGGATATTTCCTCTCGACCATGTTCCTCCTGCTCGGCGTCCAAAGCATGTATCAGAAATTCTACAGCGCCAAGTCCGGCCGGGACGCCAAGAAGGCCGTGGCCTGGTGGACGGTCGGGACGATCATCGTCGAGACCATCGTCGTCGTCATCGCCGTCTTCGCCTTCAGCAAGCTCAAGGGTCAGATCGATTTGAGCGTGCCCAAAGCCGGAGGCAAGATCGTGCTCATGGCCGCCAAGCAGCTCGTCCCGGTGCCGGTCGGCGTCCTCCTGCTGGGAGCGGCCTGCGCCGTGGTCATCTCGACCGGCATGAACTATCTGCTCTCCCCCTCGACCACCCTGATGCGCGATATCTACCAGCGCTTCCTCAACAAGAAAGCCGACCCGAAAAAGATGGTAGCCCTGCAGAAAGTCCTGATCGTCGTGATCGGCGTTCTGGCCTTCCTGCTGGCCACCCAGCTCAAGAGCGTCCTGGAGATGAGCTTGTTCGCTTACACCATTTACGGCGTCGCCATCACGCCGGCGCTCCTGGCCGCCCTGGCCTGGAAGCGGGCCACCAAAGCCGGCGGCCTGGCCTCGATCATCTCGGGCTCGGTCGTCTGCATCTTCTTCTTCGTCATGTCCAAGGTCCTGCCCGCGGCTCAGGTCCCGGAGGGCGATCCCTGGGGCATCCCGCTCATCTACCCGGCACTGATCGCCTCGCTCGGATCCCTGGTCATTGTCAGCTTCCTGACGCCCAAGCCGAAGGAAGAGGATTTAGCCAGGTTTTTCCCGAAGAAATAGATGCTCAGAGTCTCTCAAGGCACACTTGTCCCCTTTAGGGGACGGACAATCGTCAGTTATTTAAGGAAATAAGGCGGCGGGATTGGTATAATTATTGCAGATGGTATCGGTGTAAGGAGAAATGGCCATGAAAAGAGCATTGATCGTCATTCTGGCCGTGGCCTTCCTGGTTCCCGTCATTAAAGCCCAGGAGCAAGAAGCGCGGTACGTCAATAATTCGTTCGCCCGCCTGAGCCACATAACAGGGACGGCCCTCTTGCAGAGAGCCCAGGATCTCGGGTACGAAGACGCCGAGCTGAACGCGCCGATCGCTGAAGGGGACCGGATCGGGACGACCGACGGCCGGGTCGAGATATACCTGGGCAAGCGGGTTTATGTCCGTCTGGACCAGAACTCCAAGATTGATTTCGCCTCCCTGCCCCGCCGGGACAACGGCATCACCCGCATCCGGCAGTGGGCGGGCCATATGTATCTCGATGTCGGCGCCTTGGCCAAGGAAAAGTCCATCGAAATCCTGACCGACGACGCCACGTTCTACGTCTTGGACAAGGGGCTCTACCGGATCGACGTCCGCGAGGGCGGCGATACGGAGCTCCTCGTGTTCGAAGGCATGATCGAGGCGGCCGGCGCCGACGGATCGATGCTGGTCAAGGATTCCCAGCGAATCGTCCTTCAGAACGGCATGTTCCAGGGCAAGCCGGCCTCGTTCTTTGCGGCCGCGGCCGAGGACGCCTTCGACCAATTCAACTCCACCCGCCTCTCCGCCGTCCATCGCCAGATGGCCCGCGGCTATCTGCCGGACGATATGTCCGACTTTGAGTCGGAGCTCGGCGAGTACGGCGACTGGACCGAGACGCCCGAGTTCGGCAACGTCTGGATCCCCCGCAATATGGGCCCCGATTGGCGTCCCTACTCCAACGGTCATTGGACCTGGATCCCCATGGCCGGCTGGTGCTGGGTTCCCTACGAGCCATGGGGATGGGGTCCGTTCCACTATGGTCGTTGGGGCTGGGGGATGGGCTACGGCTGGTATTGGATCCCGATGAACGTCTGGGGCCCCGGCTGGGTCGACTGGTGGTGGGGCATGGACTACTGGGGTTGGGCTCCGCTGAGCTACTGGGGCTACCCCGGCATCCTCTACAACAACAGGTACTACGGCCGCGGCTGGCAGGGCGATTATCCGCACAACTCGCGGGCCCTGACCGTCGTCCGCAAGGATCAGCTCCAGGCCCGGAACATCCCGAAGGTGGCCCTGACCGAAGAGGCCCTCAAGGGCGCCGGCCGGATCACGATGGCCAATAAGATGCCCGACGCCCAGCCTTCCCAGCACGGCCGTGTTTCGGTCGAGCCGATGGATAACGGCCGGGTCATTATCCGCCAGGGCGGGTCCAACGCCGCCGGCGGCAACGCCGCCGGCCAAGGCGGCCGGGTCATCAAGGAAACCGACAATTCCGGCTCCCGGACGGGCGGCCAGTCGGCCGGCTCCGGCGGCAGAACCGTAGACACCCAGGCGGGCGGAAAGACGACCTCAGGGACGACTTCCAAGCCCGGCGAAAGCGGCACGATCAAGAAGGGCGAGGCTTCGCAAAATACTCCTCCCCCCGCCAACAACTCGGGGGCGACCGGCGAGCGGAAAATCCGGAAAAAAGAAGGCGAACCCGGATCGGGATCTGAAATGAGATCCTACGCCCCCGGCTCCGGCTACGGCTACCCCTCTTCCCGGACTATCACCCGAGAGAGCACGTCCCCCGGACGAAGCTCCTCGGGCTCGGTCCTGGGCAACGTTTACCGGCGCCTCTCGGGCTCCTCCGGCAGCTCCTCGGTCTCCCGCAGCGGATCCTCGTCGAGCGGATCGTCTTCAAGCGGTCGTAGCTCCAGCGGCAATGTTTCGCGGGGCTCCTCTTCTTCGAGCGGTCGCAGCTCGAGCGGATCGTCCTCCAGCGGCCGCAGCAGCTCCGGCAGCTCCTCCGCGGGCCGCAGCTCGGGCTCGTCCGGCAGCTCCCGCTCCTCCGGGGGCGGCGGCGGCGGGCACAGAAAGTAGTTTTCAACCTCACCTAAAAGGAAGCGGCACCTGCCGCTTCCTTTTTTTTAACGCTCGCGCTCTTCCTTGCCCTTCGCGTCCGAGTCGTAGTTGAGGACGAGCAGATGATCCTCGAGCGAGCAGTAGCGCATCGGCTCGGTGCCGTCCAGAAAGGCTTCCATGAAGCGCCATTTGCAGAACGAAGCCGGGCGCAAGCCCGTCTTGCGATCGATGGCCTCGAAGACGATGC